>DASYOJ010000470.1:0-4895 GCA_036007925.1 Candidatus Nanopelagicales bacterium | reverse complement strand
TCGGCCCCAGACTGCGCGCTTCCCCCGGATTCCGAGGAAACAGCTATGTGTTGCATATATGCTTACACCGTGATCAACGGTTCACTGCTTGTGCGCGACGCTCGGCAACGAGCTGGCCTGTCCGTTCGGTCGCTAGCATCCGCCGCTGGAGTTTCGCCATCGACGGTCTCCAGAATCGAATCTGCCCACATGGATCCCACGGTCGGGATGCTGACCCGATTGCTTGCTGCTGCCGGTCACGAGCTTGAACTCTCTGCCACCAAGAAACCGGCGCCAAGCATCGCTTCGCTCACAAACGCGTGGCACGCCTCTGCGCGTGGAGACGTCATCGACTGGACCCGACTACGTGCCTTCCTGGACTACTTACAGCTGCATCCAGAATCGACAACGACGGCGCTCCGGAACAAGCCCGCAGCCTCAGGTTCGGCCCTACTGGACAACATTCTCGCAGGCATCGCGGAGACGGAATCGAAGGAACGGAAGTTTCCTGCTCCCGCGTGGACCAAGAGCGTGCCGAAACTTCAGGAGCCGTGGGCCTCGCCTGGCACGCCACGTCAGCAAGCGCGCGCTCATGACGAAACACCCCCGGCACTCGCAGTTCGCGGCATAACGCTCGCCCGCTCCAGCCTGTGGCGGGAGTCGGCTGATGCTTGAAGAAGGTACCCCTCTTGATGATTCAGCAATTCACTCATTCTTGAACGATGTCGCGCAAGAACTCGGAGACTCAGGCCCTGAACACTCAATCGTGATCGTTGGCGGAGCGCTCCTGGCCCTACGCGAACTACGCGAATCGACAATCGACATTGACTCCATCACCCACCTGGGAAATGAACTGAATGCAGCGATTGCTTCGGTCGCGAAGCGGCACGGTCTTCCACGCAACTGGCTCAACGACAGCGCTCGGGGTTTCACTCCCGCAACATTCGAACTGAGCGCTTGCGAAGTCATTTTCCAACGTCAGCGACTTCGCGTTCTAGCGGCACCCATGAAGCAGATCTTCGTCATGAAGCTCTACCGGAGCGATGCGCAAGACTTCGAAGACATGGTGGCTATCTGGTCGCAGTGCGGTTTCGACTCACCCAGGCAGGTAGTTGAGCTGTTCTATGAGGCCTACCCGCACGCCCCCGACGATGAATACCTGGAAGCCTTTGTGCAACAGATCGCAGATGTCGCAACCGGAAAGTGACGAAGAGGTATTGCTGTGAGTCGGCAGAGGATCTGTCGCAGGAATCCGGGGGATCCGCGTCACTTCCCCCGGTATCGGCCCCAGACTGCGCACTTCCCCCGGAATCCGGGGGATTCGGGTTAGGGGTGGCGCGCTAGCCAGCCAAGGACTTTGCCCGGCCTATTGGAAATAACGACGTCCACCCCCTGATCCACACACACCTGCAGATCGTCCTTCTCATCCACCGTCCACACGTGCACCTGGCCACCGGCAGTATGCACACGAGCCGCGTACCCCGGGTGCGCCTTCAACACATCTATCGACGGACCGGACGCGAACACCCCCGGTGGCAGCGATCCATCGCGGTAGGGCCACCAGATGCGATCCATCAAGAACACCGTCGGCACGGCAGGCGTCAACTTCTGCATCCGTAGCACCGCCATGCGCGAAAAACTCATCACCCGCGCGGGCGCCACCCCATCAGGTCGCGGCCGATCCAACCCGAAGCGCGCTAACACATCGGCCAACTCGCGTTCCACATAACCGCCGTAGCGCACCGGGTGTTTGGTTTCGATGGCAAAGCGAATGTCGGCGTTCTTGTCCAGCGCGGCCGTCAGCAGTGTCTCCAGCGTCAGCAACTGCGTGCGGTGCGGATGATCAGGATCTTCGAAATCGTGCCAGGTCGAATAGCTGTAGTCGTATTGACTCAACTCGCGAACATCGCGCGCAGAAACCGAGCCCCGACCCCGCGAGGTTCGGTTGATGCGCCGATCGTGCAAGCACACCAACGTGCCATCGGCCGTCAGCCGAACATCGCACTCCAACGCATCGGCGCCATCGTCGATCGCCTGCAGGTACGCCGCGAGGGTGTGCTCGGGTTCGAGGAACGACGCCCCCCGGTGCGCCACCACTTCGGGGCGGTTACCGCTCACCGGCACAGCCTTGCACGCCTGACATGATCCACGCGTGAGCAAGCCCGCGAATCACCCCGCGAACAAGCCCGACATCGTTTTATTCGACCTCGACGGCACCCTCACCGACGCCGCCCCCGGCATCGTCAACGGCATCCGCCTGGTCTTCGATCACTTCGGCGTCGAACAGCCGGACGAAACAACGATGCGCACCCACCTCGGCCCACCGCTGGCGGTCACCTGGCGCGAGCACTACAACTTCACCGACGAGCAAGTCACCCAGGCGCTGGTGATCTACCGCGAGTACTACCACGAGGTCGGCATGTTCGAGAACGAAGTCTTCGCCGGCATCCCCGAACTACTCACCAGCCTCAACAACGACGACATCACGCTGGCCACCGCAACATCGAAACCGGATTTCTCCGCCACCCGCATCATCGAACACTTCGGCCTGCGCGATCACTTCGCCTTCATCGGCGCCGCGAACCTCGAAGGCACTCGCGATTCCAAGGCGCTCGTCGTCGGCCACACCCTCGAACAACTCAACGCCAACGCCGCCACGCACCGCATCCTGATGGTCGGTGATCGCCACCACGATGTGCACGGCGCCCGCGAGCACGGCATCGACACCATCGGCGTGCTGTGGGGTTACGGCGATGCGGACGAACTCACCGAAGCCGGCGCCATCGCCCTCATCGACGAACCGTCGACGCTCCGCGGCCAATGGTCTGGCAGTTAACCCAGCGGATCGCGAGCGAAGTCACGCCAGGCTCGGACCCGCACGCGAGAGCGCACCATGGATTCCTCGCCTCCGTACACGATGTCGGGATCGGCCCACTCGATGGACGACAGTCGAGACTGCCACGCATCGAAGCCCTTCACCCAGTCCGATCCGATGGTCTTACCCGACTTGAATTGAATGCTTCGAAACAGTCCTGATTCTTCGAAGGCGAGATCGATCTCGCCACCTCGCTTGTCACGAAGGAACGTCGCTCGCTTGTCATCACCGTGATTGCGCCACCACTTGATCACCTCGGTGATGGCCCACGTCTCGAACAGCGCTCCACGAAGTGGATTGGATGCCACGTGGTCGACACTGCGGATTCCGAGCAGGTAAGCCATCAGTCCCACATCGAGGAAGACAAGCTTCGGCTGCTTGGCCAGACGAGTGCTGACGTTCGCGTAATAGGGCTCGACCAAATCGACGATGTATGTGGCCCGCAGGATGGACAGCCAGGACTTGATTGTTACCGATGAGACACCAACGTCGTCACCCAGTGCGGACATGTTCAGGATCTGTCCCGATCTCGCTGCGCACATCCGCAGGAATCGGCTGAAGGTTTCGAGATCGCGCACGGCGGCAAGTTGTCGCACGTCCCGCTCGGCGTACGTTGCGGCGTAGTTGCCGAGCCAGTCCGCAGGCGACACGTCTCGATCGAACAACGCCGGGTAGCCCCCGGTGAGAAGAACCTCGTCAAGTGACTCCGAAAGCAATTGCGCGTCGAGTAGTTCCGCTCCGGACAGCGGCAGCAATTCGATGCGTCCCACTCGCCCAGCTAGTGATTGGCTGATGGTTTGCGCAATCGCGGGTTGCTGCGAGCCGGCCAGGATGAAGTGACCCATGCGTCCATCGCGGTCCACGATTCCTTGCAACCACGACATGAGTTCGGGGACTGCTTGAACTTCATCAAGAATCGCCCCGTCTGGGAATTGACCCAGAAAGCCCCGAGGATCGGTGGCCGCGAAATCCCGTTCGTCGGGTTGCTCGAGAGAGACATAAGGCAAGTCCGGCCGCACATGTCGGGACAGCGTGGTCTTTCCCGACTGCCGCGGGCCTGTCAGCCACACGACGGGGAAGCCGGCGGCCAGACGTTCCACCGTGGCCGTGGCGCTCCGCTCGATGAACATGGACAAATTTTAACTTATACTTTAAATTTGTCCACCCTAACTCCTTACCCCGTGAACGAAACCTCCATCGAGGCCGTGTACCGCTCAACCACTGCCGCCGGAATCCGCCCCCGCTTAGGGCAATCGATCCCGTTCGCCGCCGCCCACGCCCGAATGGTCGAGCTCGACGCCGGTAATTCCTGCTTCTGGCGCACCGGAGTCCCGCGCCCTTCAGCACCGGAGCCGGACTTGCCGCGCTTACTCATCGGCACCACCCGCGCCTTCTCCAAGTACGGGCGCAGTTCGTCTTGCAGAGCCGAAAAAGTTGCTTCGGTCAGGTCAATCTCGTATTCCACGCCATCGAGACGCAACCGGCGCGTGGAAGCGCCTGCCTCACCGGTGATGTCATCCACAACTACAACTTGCTGGGCCATATGTCAGAACTCCTACGCGGGCCGGGTCAACAAACTCGACTTCCCGCTCAGAAAAACCGCCCGCATTCGCTTTGCGCTTTTCTGTGCGCCCCCGCGGATATTCCAACACTAACCCCTGCTGCGTTATTCGACAAATGTCGAACTAACCGGTCAGTGGAAAGTCATGACCGGTGCATGACTTTCAGGGTTACCCCGATGTTCTTTCAGGAAAACAAAACTCCCGGATTCATCAGCCCCCGCGGATCCCACGCCCCCTTGATCGCACGCATCGCAGCGATCTCCGCATCCGAGCGCGACAGCCCGAGCAATTCGGCCTTTCCCCGCCCAATTCCGTGCTCGGCGGAAATGGAACCGCCGTAACGCGCCACGCATTCCAGCACGGCAATATCCACCGCCAGATCGTCCTCATCCGGCCCGGCTATTTCCACGTGGATATTCCCATCGGCCAAATGCCCGAAAACCCCGAATTCCGTCACAGCCGAAAAGGCACCCACCACC
>DASYOJ010000469.1:0-2943 GCA_036007925.1 Candidatus Nanopelagicales bacterium | reverse complement strand
GAATCGATATCCACGACCGAGCGGGACTCGGGTGCGGGTGCGTAGTCGAAAGTCATGTGGTCTGTGCCTTTTCCCTAGTCGGGCTTATCAGTCAATCGTGACGTAGTCGGGGCCGGAGTAATGGCCATCGCGCATCCGTTGTCGCTGCTGGAGCAGATCGTTGAGCAGGCTCGAGGCGCCGAAGCGGAACAGGTCCGGGGTGAGCCAGTCGCTTCCTACCGTCTCGTTGACCAGGACCAGGTATTTGATGGCGTCCTTGCTGTTCTTGATGCCCCCTGCTGCCTTCACCCCCACCTTGGTGCCGGTCTTGTCTGCGAAATCGCGCACTGCCTCGAGCATGAGCAGCGTGACCGGCAGGGTCGCGGCGGGGGAGACCTTGCCGGTGGAAGTTTTGATGAAGTCCGCGCCGGCCTCCATCGCAAGCCAGCTGGCTCGGCGAATATTGTCGTAGGTCTTGAGTTCGCCCGTCTCGAGAATCACCTTCAGGTGGGCGGTGCTGCAGACTTCCTTGATGGCGACGATCTCGTTGAAGACCTTGGCGTAATCACCTGCCAGGAACGCACCGCGGTCGATCACCATGTCAATCTCGTCAGCACCGCAGGCAACGGCCTCCTTGGTGTCCATGAGCTTGACGTCCATGCTCGCTCGGCCACTGGGGAAGGCGGTGGCGACGGCAGCCACGTGGATCTGGTTTTGGACTGCTTCGCGTGCGGTGGGGACCAGATCGCCGTAGACGCATACCGCGGCAACGCTCGGGCAGGTGATGTCCGTGGGGTCCGGGCGCAAAGCCTTCGCGCACATCGCCTTCACCTTGCCGGGGGTGTCCATGCCTTCGAGAGTGGTGAGATCCACCATCGAGATGGCGGTGTCGATCGCCCAGATCTTGGATTCGTTCTTGATCGAGCGGGTGGCCAAGGTGGCGGCGCGGGCTTCCAGACCGACCTGGTCCACGCCGGGGAGGCCCTTGAGGTACGCCTTCAAGCCGTGCGAGGAGGTGTCGGTGAGGGGGCGGGTGGGAAGCAGGCTCACGGGGGAAGGGTATTCGGTGGCTCTAGGGAGACGTCAGAGTCTGACTGAAGTCCACAGCCAGAACCACACCCCAGGGTTCTTCTCGGAGCACGGTGGCGGAATGAGTGACCTCGCCGTCGGTTGCGGTAACGACTTCGCCGGTGCGAATCTGTGAGCGTGTGCCCGCTCGAAGGCCTTCCCAGGTGGCGAACGTTTCACCGGGGTTGGGCGTCAACATGAAGTCGACATCGAAGACAATTCGCCCGGTCACAGCAATCATTCTCCTCACAGCCTGTCGATCAGACAACCTTTAATGCAGCGTTGTCATAGTTGCGGGTGCCCCACGTATTCGCTGAGTGCCCGTCGCTGCACTTCAGAGACGCTTATTCCCTCGGACTCTGCTCTTGCCTTGAGCATGTCCAGAAGTGAGGCGGGGACCCTTGTGCTGACCAGAGGGGAATGAACTCCCGGAGCGGTCAGGGACTGCCTACCTCGGGGTCGGATGATCATGATTGAGTTTTCGAGCAAGTCGTAGTCATCGCTTTCGATCTCTGCGATTAGTTCGTCGATCTCCTCTTGCGTGAAGCCCTCTGCTTCTGGTGTGGTGTAGATCGGTTCCACCTTTTTGGGTGATGTACTCATGATGAACCTCCTTGCTGCATCCAGTTCCACAATGGTTGCCACTTCTTGCGCATGGGCATCGCATGAATGACCAGGAAGTGTTCGGCCTGCACGCTCGCTTCGTTGATCACGTTGAGTTGGTCAGTGGCGTCAACGCGGCGCTCGTGAGTTCCTGCGAGAAAACGTACCTTTGCCTGCAAGTTTGTGTCAAACACAAACCGCGAGGCTAGTTGAGCCAGGTGCGCGCAGTCTCCTCGAGGGCGTGGATCTGGTGATGGGCCTTTTCACGCGCTGACGCCAGATCTGCGGTGACCGGAACCACGGCTTGCAGGTAAGCCTTGACCTTGGGTTCGGTGCCGCTCGGGCGAATGATCACTCGGGCGTTGCCGTCGAGTTCGAAGAGCAGGCCGTCGGTGGGTGGTAACTCGGCGCCCTGCTCGAGGTCGACGAATCGCTGGACTGTCAGGTTGCCGATGCTTGTGGGTGGTGATGCGCGCAGCGTGGACATCACTTCGTGGATGCGGTTCAGGTCGGTGACGCGCACCGACACCTGCTTCGTGGCGTGCACCCCATGTTCGCGCGCGAGATCGTCGAGTTTGTCCTGCAGTGTCTGGTTGCTTGCTTTGAGGTGGGCGGCGAGGGTGGCGACTGCGAGGGCGGCCGTGATGCCGTCCTTGTCACTCACTCCTTCCGGATCCACGCAGTAACCCAGGGCTTCCTCGTACCCGAAGCGCAGGCCCGGGATGCGCCCGATCCATTTGAAGCCGGTAAGTGTGTGCTGGTAGGTGAGTCCGGCAGATTCGGCGATCGACTTCAACATGGTGCCCGAGACGATTGATTGCGCCAGGACCGTGCGCTCGGTGTTGCTTTCATTGTTCTGCT
Source organism: Candidatus Nanopelagicales bacterium (assembly GCA_036007925.1). Classification (GTDB taxonomy): domain Bacteria; phylum Actinomycetota; class Actinomycetes; order S36-B12; family S36-B12; genus S36-B12. The sequence goes on along the minus strand of DASYOJ010000469.1, from coordinate 432 downwards.
GGGTGGCCCACCAGCCGAGCAGTGATCCGACTTCATCGCCGGTGAGCATCCGATAGCCGTCTGCCGTGGGGATCGCGATGGCGCAGCGGTCGGCGTCGGGATCGTTGGCGATGACGACGTCCGGTTGGTGCTTCGCTGCTGTCTCGAGCGCGAGATCCATCGCGCCGGGTTCCTCGGGGTTCGGGAAAGCGACCGTCGAGAAGTCCGGATCCGGTTCGAACTGTTCAGTGACGTGGGTGGGTTCGGGGAAACCGGCTCGGGTGAGAACTTGATGCAAAGTCTCGCCGCCCACGCCGTGCATCGGCGTGATCACGGTGGCGAGGTTCTGGTTGTTCTGCCGTTGCTCGTCGGTCACCAGTGCGACCGCGCGGGTGATGTAGTCCTCGAGGACGTCATCGCCGAGTGTTATCCATTCCTCGCCCGTCGGTAGGT
>DASYOJ010000468.1:0-2407 GCA_036007925.1 Candidatus Nanopelagicales bacterium | reverse complement strand
CGTTCACCTCAACGGTCTCCAACAGTGGATGGGTAAGCGGAAGGTGATACTTCACGCAGCCCCTCCCCGGCACGACGGGCGCCACGCGGGAGCGCCGATTGTTCGCCACAGTGTGGACGGCGGATGAACGCCGGTCAACCGAAATGCGAAAAGCCCCGGACCGCAGACCCGGGGCTTTTCGTTCGAAGTGACTCAGTTGCTACAGCAGGTCGTCCTCCACCGTGCGCTGGGGATCGACGGGAATACCCGGGCCCATCGTTGATGACATCGTCGCCTTCTTGATGTAGCGGCCCTTGGCGGCGGAAGGCTTCAGGCGGTTGATCTCATCGACTACCGATGAGAAGTTCTCCGCGAGTTGCTCTGCGCTGAAGGAAGCCTTCCCAATCGGAAATTGTAGATTCGCGTGCTTGTCGAGTCGGAACTCGATTTTGCCGCCCTTGATGTCTCCCACGGCCTTGGTGACATCCATGGTGACCGTTCCGGTCTTCGGGTTGGGCATCAGGCCACGGGGGCCAAGGACCTTGCCCAGCGTGCCGACCTTGCCCATCATGTCCGGCGTGGCAACGACTGCATCGAAATCGGTCCAGCCGCCCTTGACCTTCTCGAGCATGTCATCGGCGCCGACGAAATCGGCACCTGCTTCGCGGGCTTCGTCAGCCTTCTCTCCGCCGGCGAATACCAGCACGCGGGCGGTCTTACCGGTGCCGTGCGGCAGGTTCACCGTTCCGCGGACCATCTGATCTGCCTTGCGCGGGTCGACTCCCAAACGCATCGATACATCGATGGTCGGGTCGAACTTGGTGGACACGGTGTCCTTGATGATTGCGATGGCTCCGGCGGGGCTGTAGATCTTGTCGGCCTCGATCTTGTCCATCGCTTGGCGATATGCCTTGCTGCGCTTCATTGCTGCTCTCCTTGACTGGCAGTTGTGGTTATCGAGCCGCGCGCGGCTCTCCCACGTATGGATTATTCGATTGTGTTATCTCTGAATGGTGCGTTAGGCGCTGACCGTGATACCCATCTGGCGCGCGGTGCCCTCGATGATCTTCATCGCTGCATCTACGTCATTGGCGTTGAGGTCCGGCATCTTCGTCTCGGCGATCTCGCGCACCTGATCCTTGGTGATCGAGCCGGCCTTGACGGTATGCGGAGTTCCCGAGCCCTTGGGGATGCCGGCTGCCTTCAAGATGAGCTTGGCGGCCGGTGGGGTCTTGAGAATGAAATCGAACGACCGATCCTCGTACACGGTTATCTCGACAGGGATAACCGAGCCACGCTTATCTTCGGTGGCGGCGTTGTAGGCCTTGCAGAAGTCCATGATGTTGACGCCGTGCTGACCGAGCGCCGGACCCACCGGCGGGGCGGGGTTGGCTTGGCCGGCTTCGATCTGAAGTTTGATCAAGCCTGAGACCTTCTTCTTGGGTGCCATTGTCTTCTTCCTCTTGGTTTCTAGTTCTTGTGAATCTGGTTGAACGCCAACTCGACGGGTGTCTCGCGGCCGAAGATCTCCACGAGGCCAGTGACTTTTTGCGCCTCGATGTTGATCTCGGAAACGGTTGCGTGCAAGGTGGCGAACGGACCGTCAACCACGGTGACCGAATCGCCCACCGAGAAGTCGATCTCCACCGGTGCCACCGCCGCGGCAGCGTCCTCGGACATGCTGGTCGGGCCGCTCGCAGCAGCGGGCTTCTTCTCCGGTGCCGGCGCGAGGATCGCGATGACCTCCTCGAGGGAAAGTGGCGCAGGAGTGTGCCCATTTCCGACGAAGCCGGTCACGCCGGGGGTGTGCCGGACAACGCCCCACGAATCGTCGGTGAGATCCATCCGGACCAGGACGTAGCCGGGGAACTTGTTGCGCTTGATCTGCTTGCGCACACCACTCTTAATCTCGGTGACTTCCTCCATCGGCACCTCGACCTGGAAGATGTAGTCCTCCATGTTCAAGGTGGTGGCGCGCGCTTCGATGTTGCCCTTCACCTTGTTCTCGTATCCGGAGTAGGAGTGCACGACGTACCAATCACCCGGGGCAATGCGCATCTCTTGGCGGAAAGCCTCCACCGGGTCGAGCTCCTCGGCCGCCTCTTCCTCGATAACTTGCGCATCGGCAACAACAGCGGCCTCGGCCGCGTCGTCTTCATCGGCGGCAGCGTCGGCGATCGCCTGGGCTTCATCGACAACGTCGGCCTCGGCTTGCGCTTCGGCTTCATCGATCAAGACATCGTCGGCGGTGGGTTCGGGTTCACTGAACTCCCGCTGCGCCTGAGAGTCGCCGACCGGTTCGGGCGCCGACTGCGGTGCGGGCTGTGCTGCGGGCTCGCCGACCGAGAACGGATCGGTGGCGGGCTGGTCCTGCTCGGACACGTGGGTGCTCTCCTTGGTGGTATGCGGTGGTCGCGGTTGGTGCGGG
>DASYOJ010000467.1:0-1621 GCA_036007925.1 Candidatus Nanopelagicales bacterium | reverse complement strand
TCCGAAGTGGTAACCGCCGGGATCTTCAAGGCCTCGGTGCCGTTCGTCGGCGGGACCATTGAATCCGAAGCCGCGAAGCAGACCGAGCGGTACTTGGGTGCCGAAGAGCGCGTAGCGGCGGAGTGGACCCGCGACTGCGATTAGCCGGCTAGTTGTTCGCTGAACTCGCGTTCCCATGCTTGCGCGCTGGTCCGCAGGGAGGTGTCAAGCACCCGTCGGCGGCGCGAGGCGTCCATCAGATTCGAACCGATGGCCTCAAGGTCGTGCGGGCCAGGGCCGAGGGCGTAGACCTGGGTTCCTGCCGAGCGCACAACGGCCATTTCCTCGCGACAGGTCTTGGTGACCTGGCGTCGCCACTGGCGCTCGAGTCGGGCCGAGATGCTCGTAGGTTGATCCAGGTCGAAGGACACCATCGGTGCAATGACGTACACCTCATCGAGTCCGGCGTGTGCCACCACATCAACGGAGGTGGCAGACACTGCTCCCCCGTCTACATACATGCGTCCGTCGATCTCCACCGGTTGGAACCAGCCCGGGATCGCGCACGAGGCCATGACCGCACTCGACAAGGGGGCAACGGGCGCACCGGGGCGGCCAAAGACAACGCGGTGGCCGTCGGTGTAGTCCATTGCCACGACCCACAGGTTCTGATGGGCGGACCATTCCCCAAAGGGCGTGACGGCGTCGATCAGATGGCCGACTCGTTCCAGCGATCGTCCACCCTCGGGCAGGAACGCCGAAAGCAACGCTGTGGCTGGCAACCCACGGATATTGCGCAAACCCGACCGGATCAGCGCCGGTGATCCCGGGCCGCGCAACCGTGGGACCCCCGGTCGCCCACCGCCGGTGGCACGGTCTGGATCCCATTCATAGCCCGCCAGCGGTCCGGACTCGACTACTTCATCGCGGTAGTGGGTGATCAACTCCCCAGTGCTGACCCCGCAGGCAACGAGCGAGCCCAGCACCGAACCGGCGCTAGTGCCGACGATGATGTCGACTTCCGCGGGGTCTAGGCCGGTCGCCTCGCTCCACGCGGCGAGGGCTCCTACCGCCCAGGTGCCGCCGAGCACGCCGCCGCCACCGAAGACCAAGCCTCGACGTTTCGGTCTCGCACTCGTATCAGGACTCATCCGGCGTCCGCTCGACCGGGGATGATGCGTAAGCCGGTCTCCTTCGCAGCGGCGGCTTTGAGCTCATCCAAGGAGGCCGCCAAGCCGTCAACCATCACGCTGACATCAGCGAGCGCATCATGGTCGGCTGCCAATCCAACAAAGACAGAACCGCGGTAAGACATCAGACCAATGCTCAAGGCTTGCCCGTGCACGAGCGAGGAAAACGGATAGGCCGCAATCAACTCGCTGCCGGCCGCATACAGCGCGCGCTGAGGCCCGGGCACGTTGATGATCGACACGTTGTAGGCGCGGCGCGAAAGACTCGCACCCACGCGCGATCCCAGCGCGTGCAACGTGGATGGGCCAAATCCAGCCATGCCCGAAAGGGCCTCAGCGCCCACGAATCTCTCGGTGGATCGTAAGTCGCGCATGTGGAAGGCGATCTGGTGCAACCGGACGATGGGATCAGATTCGCCCACCGGCAGGTCAATCAAGAACGCACCGACTTA
>DASYOJ010000466.1:0-1796 GCA_036007925.1 Candidatus Nanopelagicales bacterium | reverse complement strand
CTCCAGTGGTCGGTGATCACGGCGCCAAGGCGACGCACATGGTCGGGGCGGGGAGACTCGAACTCCCGATCTCCTGCTCCCAAAGCAGGCGCGCTAGCCACTACGCTACGCCCCGCGTGGGCTCCGCAGGAGTCTAGAGGGGTCGGCCTACCCGTCGTAATCTGCCTCCATGCGCAGCGATGCAACCACCGTGGCCGAATACCTCGAGGAGCTTCCCGCCGATCGTCGAACCGCAATGGAGGCGGTCCGGGAGACGATCCTGACAAACCTTCCCGTAGGCGTGGACGAAGCAATGAACTGGGGAATGATCGCCTACGAGATTCCGCTGTCGCGTTACCCGGATACCTACAACGGACAACCCTTACTGTTCGCCGCGTTGGCCTCACAAAAGAACTACATGGCGGTCTACCTGCATTCCATCTACGCCGATCCGGCTACCCGAGAGGTGTTCGAGACCGCGTACCGCAACACGGGAAAGCGAATGGACATTGGGCGTTCCTGCGTGCGCTTTCGCCGCCTAGAGGACCTGCCCCTGCCCGTCATCGCCGAGGCAGTCTCAGCAGTCGATGTGGATACATACATCGCCAGGTATGAGCAGGGCCGCTCCACGAGCCGCTAATATTGATGGCATCACGCGGGTGTAGCTCAATGGTAGAGCCCCAGCCTTCCAAGCTGGTTGTGCGAGTTCGATTCTCGTCACCCGCTCCACATCTCGCGGCGAGACCGCTTTTCGTGTTCTTATTGGCTCATGAGCATCACCGACGACGCCCCCACGCGTGAGCAAGATGTTGCGCGTAAGGGCTCTCCCGTTGGTCGCAGGGTGGTGCTTGGCATGCTCGGCGTCGGAGCGGTGGGCATTGCCATAGGTCGCCCTGCGCAAGAAGCCGTCCAGAGCACGGTCAGCGCTGTCGCACCGGGATTGGGAGGGATCGTCCCTGCCGCCGGTGGCTTTCGGATCTACACCGTGACCGGGGGCTACCCGAGTATGCCGGTCGAGGACTACCGCCTCGAGGTGACCGGCGCCGTTGCGAACCCGCTCTCGCTGTCTTTCGATGACCTCGCGCAGTTGCCGCAGACCCAGATGACCAAGGACTTCCAGTGCGTGACCGGCTGGCGCGTCGACGACGTCCCGTGGTCGGGGGTTCTGCTGCGCGATGTGCTCATAGCCGCGGGCGCGAACACCTCCCAGACGGCGCTGCGCTTCTTCTCCTTCGACGGGGCTTACACCGAATCGTTGACCATGGGCCAAGCGCTGCGCGATGACGTCCTGGTGGCAAGCAGCATGTTTGGCAAACCCATCACCCGCGAGCACGGCGGGCCGGTGCGGCTGTATGTCGCACCGATGTACGGCTACAAGTCCTTGAAGTGGATGTCGGGGATCGAAGTGGTCGACGAAGTGGTTCCCGGATATTGGGAAGTGCGCGGTTACGACATCGACGCCTGGGTAGGAGCGTCCAATGGACGCAGCGACGCACCCATCGTCTAGCACCCGCGGCAGGCTGCCACGCTTCAGTCGAGCAGAGCGCTATCTGCACCGGAGCATCGCCGCGCTGACATTCGTTCTCATCGCCACCGGGGCAGCGCTGTACCTGCCGTCCATAAGCGTCCTGGTCGGCAATCGTCCGTTAGTGAGCAACATCCACGTGATTGCTGGCTTCGTGTTGCCTGTTCCGATCGTCTTGGCCCTGTTGTCGAAGGCATTCCGCAAGGACGTCGAAATTCTTAACCGGTTCGCACCCGAAGATTGGCGATGGCTACGTTCGCGCGATCGTCGAACAGGGCGCATTCCGGTAGGA
>DASYOJ010000465.1:0-1713 GCA_036007925.1 Candidatus Nanopelagicales bacterium | reverse complement strand
CACTCGCCGCGCCCGAAAGCGGCAACGGCCTCGCGAACGGCGGAGTCGAAGAGCTCGGGGATCTCCTCCAGGGTGCGGGCGACTTTCAGGCCGCGTCCACCGCCACCGAAGGCTGCCTTGATAGCAACGGGTAGACCGTGTTCCTTGGCGAAGGCGACCACTTCGTCCGCGCCTTGCACCGGGTCGGGTGTTCCGGGCACCTGAGGCGCGCCAGCGCGCTGGGCGATGTGGCGGGCGGAGACCTTGTCGCCCAGATCGCGGATGGCTTGTGGGGGCGGACCGATCCAGGTGATCCCGGCGTCGATCACGGCCTGGGCGAAGTCCGCGTTCTCGGACAAGAAGCCGTAGCCGGGGTGGATGGCATCGGCGCCCGCTTGCTTTGCGGCGGCGACCACCTTGGCGATGTCCAAGTAGGTCTCGGCAGCGGTTTCACCACCGAGGGCGTAGGCCTCATCGGCCATCTGCACGTGCAGGGCATCGCGGTCTGGATCGGCATAGACGGCAACGGAGGTCAAGCCCTCGTCCCGGCAGGCTCGAATCACTCGAACGGCGATCTCTCCACGGTTAGCGATGAGGACCTTGCGCATGACCGCGGACTCTATCGGGGCTATGCCTGCCCGTGGGTGGACCTCGTCCAAAGTGCGGTCCACCTCACCCCGAGTTCGCTTACCAGCGCACGCATGGTCGGCAGCGAGATCCCGATGACGGTCGAGGGATCCCCATCGATCTTCTCGACAAACGCCCCGCCGAGGCCATCGAGGGTGAAGCCGCCGGCAACTTCCAGGGGTTCCCCGGTGGCTAGGTAGTCGGCCATCTCCTCGGGGGTCAACTCACCCATGGTGACCTCGGTGCTCGCGGTGGCCTCCGCGCGCTTGGCGGTGGCAGTGTCGATCACGCAGTGGCCGGTATGCAAGGTGCCGGTGCGGTGGAACATCTGCTGCCAGCGCTCTTTGGCTACCTCGGGTGTGCCCGGCTTGCCGTAGGGAAGCCCATCAAGCTCGAAAACCGAATCGCAACCCACCACGAGGGCATTTCCTTCGACTTTCGCGGCAACGGCTTCGGCCTTGGCGTTCGCGAGAACCTGGGCGAGTTGGGCGGGGCTGGCATCGGGCAGTGCGGCTTCGATCGCTTCCTCATCCACGTGGCTGACGACTACCTCGGGCTCGATGCCGGCGGCACGGAGTGTGGCCAAGCGTGCGGGCGACCGTGAAGCGAGGATGAATCGGGGCGCTGGTGATGTGCTCACGGTTGGTTGGTTCACTGCTGATACGGAAACGCAGATGCCCGCCAGGCGCCGGGCCCGGGGTTGATGCGTGGGCGCATCATCGCCGCCTTGTTGGACCAGTGGCTCGGTGGATTGGGTTGGACGATCTGTTCGTGCGGAAGCCGCGAGAGCAACGAGATGACCACGGCGAGTTCTTCGTCGGTCGGGTTACCGGCCGTGACGGTGAGCCCGGGCTTGCTGTGGTTGCCTGTGTTGTCGTCTCTTGTGTCGCCACTGCTCATAGCGGGATGTTCCCGTGCTTCTTGGGCGGGCCGGCCGCACGCTTGCCGCGCAGGGTGCGCAGCGCCCGGGTGATCTGTAGCCGCGTCTCGTGCGGGAAGATCACCCGATCCACGTAGCCGCGCTCGGCGGCCTGGTAGGGGTTGGCCAAAGTGTCGGTGTATTCATCGATCAGTTCCACGCGACGGGTATCGGGATCCTCGGCTTCT
>DASYOJ010000464.1:0-6579 GCA_036007925.1 Candidatus Nanopelagicales bacterium | reverse complement strand
CTGCGGCGGCATGTACACGGCCAACACGATGGCCAGCGCTGCTGAAGCGATGGGCATGTCGTTGCCCGGTTCGGCGGCACCTCCCGCTGTGGACCGGCGGCGCGATGGCTATTCCCACAAGAGCGGTGAAGCCGTGGTCGAGCTACTGCGTTTGGGCATCACGGCGCGAGACATCATCACCAAACAATCACTAGAGAATGCGATTGCAGTGCTCATGGCCTTCGGTGGTTCCACGAATGCTGTGCTCCATCTGCTGGCCATTGCCCATGAGGCGAATGTTGAATTGCATATCGAGGACTTTCATCGCATCGGCTCGAAGGTGCCGCTCCTGGCCGATGTGAAGCCGTTCGGCCAGTACGTGATGAGCGATGTCGACCGAGTCGGTGGCGTGCCGGTCATCATGCGCGCCCTGCTTGACGCTGGGCTTTTGCACGGCGATTGCCTCACGGTCACCGGCAAGACCATGGCGGAGAATCTGGCTGATATCGAGCCGCCGGATCCAGACGGCACGATCTTGAAGGCGTCCAAGCAGGCGATTGCCCCGAGCGGCGGAATCACGATCTTGTCCGGTTCATTGGCACCCGAAGGTGCGGTCGTGAAGAACGCGGGCGTTTCGGTGGAGGTCTTCGAAGGGACTGCGCGCGTGTTCGAGCGCGAGCAATCAGCAATGGCCGCGCTTGAGGATGGCAGCATCCAAGCAGGCGACGTTGTGGTGATTCGCTACGAGGGCCCGAAGGGGGGTCCGGGAATGCGCGAGATGTTGATGATTACCGGGGCCATTAAGGGTGCCGGATTGGGTAAGGACGTGCTCTTGATCACCGACGGGCGCTTCTCCGGTGGCACGACCGGGCTGTGCGTGGGCCACGTGGCACCCGAGGCGGTCGATGGAGGGCCTATCGGACTGTTGCGCGACGGGGACAAGATCCGGATCGACATCCCGAATCGGACCCTCGATGTCCTGGTGGACGATGCGGAGATGGCGAAGCGACGGGAATCCTTCGCGCCGTTGCCACCGCGCTACACACGCGGTGTTTTGGCCAAGTACACCAAGTTGGTCGGCAGCGCCTCCAAGGGTGCCGTCACCGGCTAACCCCGCACCCCCGGCGCGTTTCCCCCGGATTCCGGGGGATTCGCTTCGCTTCCCCCGGAATCGCCCCAAAGCTGCGCGTTTCCGCCAGTTTGACCAAGCAAGAACAACGACGACACATCGAAGGGATGCACCTATGCGGTTGGTTCGGATCGGCGATATCGGGGGAGAGGTTCCCGCCATCGTGGCGGCGGACGGAAGTTATCGGGATGCCTCCTCAGTGATCGACGATTTTGATCCTGGCTTCTTTGCAGCAGGCGGCGTGGAGCAGCTTCGTGGGATTGATCCCGATTCGCTGCCGCTAGTGACCGGTCGCATCGGTGCTCCCATCGCGCGCCCCAGCACGATCTTGTGTGTTGGCCTGAATTATGTGGATCACGCGAACGAGTCCAGCATGAAGGTGCCCGAGGAGCCGATTTTGTTCACCAAGGCACCGAATTGCCTGGTAGGTCCCTACGACGATGTCCGCATTCCTCGTGGGGCGACCAAGGTCGACTACGAAGTTGAGCTGGCCGTGGTCATTGGCAAGCAGTGCCGTTACCTGGAATCACCGGAACAAGCGCTCGACCACATTGCCGGCTTCACGATCAGTAACGACGTCTCTGAACGTGATTGGCAATTGCACCGAGGCGGCGGCCAATGGATCAAAGGCAAGTCCTGCGAGACCTTCAACCCGTGTGGCCCGATGCTCGTGACTGCAGATGAGGTAAACCTCGACACCGGCTTGGACCTTTGGTGTGATGTCAATGGTGAGCGCCGACAGACAGGCTCGACCCACGACATGATCTTCAACACCGCCGTGATCTTGCACCACGTGAGCCAGTTCATGGTCCTCGAACCCGGGGACCTGGTGAACACCGGAACGCCCCCCGGAGTCGCGATGGGGATGCCGGAGCCTGGCTATTTGCATGCTGGTGACGTGATGACGCTTGGAATCAGTGGACTAGGTGAACAGCGTCAGGAACTTGTCTCCGCGTAGGAGTCCCAGTCACCACCGGCGAGGATGCCGCCTTCGATGACGATGCCCTGGCCGGTGATGTAACTCGAGGCCGGGGTGGCCAGGAAAATGACCGCGCCGACGAGCTCTTCGGCTTGGGCTAGGCGACCGACCGGTGTCGTCTCGCCGAACCAGCGGTAGCGATGTTCCTCGCCCCACAGTGGTTTGGTGAATTCGGTCTGGACCACTGCGGGCTCAATGCAGTTAACGCGGATGTCGTCCTTCGCCCACTCTCGGGCGAAACTGCGCGTCATCCCGGAAACCGCTGCCTTGGTGGCGGCGTAGACCGAGATCGTGTTGAAGCTGTACCGAGCGCTGAGCGAGCTCAAGTTGACGATGGATCCACGCCCGGAAGCCTTCAGATGCGGGTGCGCCGCTTGGCTGAGGAGATACACAGCCCGCATGTTCACCGCGGTAATGGCATCGAAATCATCGACGGTGACATCAAGGATCGGTTTGCGCCGATTGATGCCTGCGCCATTCACCAGCACATCGAGTCCGCCGAGAGCGTTGACGGCTGCTTCGATGAGTTCGGTGCATTGCATGGGGTCGGCGATGTCCGCGGCGAGTGGGTGAGCGCTTCCGCCTGCCTCGTTGATCTCCTGTGTGAGCGGTTGCACCTTGTCAAGGTTCAGATCATGAACAGCGACCGACGCACCAAGATCGGCGAACGCCTTGGCGAGAACGGAGCCAATTGCGCCCCCTGCCCCGGTGAGCAGGACGCGCATGCCGTCCATCCGAAAGAGCTCGTTGGTGGGGGGCAAGGTGGGAGCGGGTCGCATGATCGCCTTTCAATTGAGGGGTAGAGGGATGAGGGTCAAGCTTTGGGGAGGTATGACGTGGCTGCCCAGGGCACCGATGTGAATGGTTTGTTCATCGGCGGTCCAGTTCGCAACGAGTGCGATCCGTTGATCCGCATTGCGCGCGATGAGCGCGTCTACGGATTCCGGATCACTCGAGGTGCAACGTTGGGCGTGGGTCATTTCGGCGAGCGAGGCGAAGACCTGCCACACGGGGAAGGGTTCGTCTGGCTCGCCGAGGCCCTTCCACCCGAAGGTCTCGAAGTAGGTGGCGGTGTCGACAGTGCCAGCCGCAGCGAGGTACTTGATGCTCATGGCGGTCCAGTTGGCGGCGAAGTAGGTCTGCTGACGGGCGTCGACATCGTTGGGCAGATCGGTGTTGCTGACGTCCGATGCCGGATCGGTCGCGTTCGGATTGAAGCGGGGCCGCAGGCTGATAGGTGACACCGAGAGCCGTGCCGGGTCGGTCAGGCGCGGCGCCTGCTCGGCAACGACCTGCTGGGTCATCGTGTTTTGGATGAGTGTTCGGTCATCGAAGGCGTGCACCTGCGGATTGAGTGAGAAATTGAGGGCATCGAAGGCGAGTGGATCCGGTGGTTCGCGGTTGAGTTCGGTGAAGTACAGATCGGTGCCACCGCCGAGCAAAACTCCCGACCAAGATTCCCCGAGGATGTCCGGTACCTCAGTTGACCACGTATCCGGGGTGACCTTGTCTGCTGAACTCAACACATAAAGGGTTCGAATGGGTGCAATGACTTCTGCGGGTAAGTCCGCCAAAGTTGCCAGGTCGCTTGGGCCTGAGCACGTAGCAGCCACGTGCAACGCGGCGCCTAGCGCAGTGGCGATCCCCGAGGCGCGCGTGAGGGTCGTGACACTCGTGGGTGATGTCGGGTCAATGTCCACCCGCAGGTGATCGAGTTGCAGGGCGGAAAGATCCAGCAATTGCGCATCCTGCTTAGCCAAGTCGTCTGCACTCAGGCATACGCCTAACCCAGGTAGTTCGGTGAGGGTCTCGTCAACGTTGATCTCAATTGGCGCATCGACAGCTTCGGCCGCAGAACTTCCTCCGATAAAGGACACCTCGACCGTTTGTTCGATTCGATCTCCTTGCCCAACCTCCACGGGGAAGGGCAGTGTGATCGGAGTGCAGTACGTCTTAAAGGACGCATCTGTCCAGTTTCGGTGGTCTTCCATTTCGTAGGTTTCACCGAGCAATCTCACGTTCGCCTGGCCACCGTTGGGCAGTTCGTGTGTAACCGCTCGCAAATCTATAAACGGTTGGAACGCAGAGATGTTGGTTGGTAGTTCACCTGCCTCAACGGTGCCATCGACATGTTCAACACTCACGAGGGCGCCTGCTGCCGACATCGGATGCAGCACGCACATCCCCAATCGGTTGCGCAAGAACGACGACGACGCCTCCGCTGAAAAGCGATAGACGATGCCCGTCGGGCGGATATCGGCCTCTACCCGCCAGCGAAGTGGCTCGGCATCGAACGAGCCAGTCCCCGTGGCGACCAGCGTCACGGAGTCGGCGCCCTCGCTGACCTGCTGTGTCTCAATCCGAAAGGGCCGATTCGTCCAATTGCGGTCCTGGAACACCGGATAAATGCGCCGGACAGCCTCGTGCCGGTGCCAGCGAATGTCGCGTAGGTCGATCCCATCGATCGTGACTGTGAGATCGCCAAGATGGACTGTCTGTGTCACAGCATGCTTCCTACGCGGTACGGCTCACCGGTTTCCAGGGACTGGTAGGCGCCCAGAGTTAAGTCGAGTACCCGCAGTGTGTCAGCTCCGCTGGTCTCCGGAGTGGTGTGGTTGGTCAAACAATCGACCCAATGCCGTTGAACATTGACCACGCTGTCTTGGATGCAGTCCCACGGCTCAGAAGCCCAGGGGTGATCCGGGATGACGAGCGTCTCTTCACGAACTCCCTCAGGGGACACAACCTGCAGTTGATAGTCAGGCCCGAGGGTGATTGTCCCTTCGGTTCCTTCGATCGTGACGAACGTCTGTGGGTAGGTGTTGTGATCGGATTTGCTCTCGTAACTTGTGTCAACGATGCAGGTTGCTCCAGGCAAATGCAGAACGATGGTGGCCACGTCTTCGCCTTTGATCTTCGGATTCACCCGGATCGCATCGGTGAACAGCCGCTCGGGCTCGCCGAGGAAAAAGCGGGTGAGATCCAATTGGTGCACGGATACATCCGCGATGATCATTCGTTCGGCTTCCATGCACCACGGCTGGGCCGAGTAGACGTCGTGCGCGGTTCGGAAACTGATGCGCCCGAAGAACGGTCGCCCGATGGCACCGCTGTCGAGCACTTCCTTCACTTTGCGCATGGGGTGCTGGAACCGAAAATTCTCGTGCACCATGAATGGCAGATCCTTGTCCGCCATAGCCGCGACCATCGCTTTGGCGTCGTTCATGTCCCAAGCGAGTGGTTTTTGACAGATCGCCGCAACGTTGTGTTCGGCGGCGAGTTCAACCATCAGGCGGTGGGTTGGCGGAGTGGTGGCAATGTCGACGAAATCGAGTTCCTCCTGGGCGAAGAGTTCGGTTGCGTCGGTGTAGGGGGTGCCACCGAACTTCTCTGCCGCACTGCGCGCGGAGGCCTCGTCGATGTCGCAGGTGGCCACGAGTTCCACGTCCGGCATTTGCGCCCAGGCTTGCAGGTGATTTTGGGCAAAGAACCCGCATCCGATCACGGCAAAGCGGTAGGGACGATTCACAGTTCCACCTCCCGATTCGGATCGACGATCCATTCACTCCACGAGCCGACATACATGCGAGCACCCGGCAGCCCCGCGTGTTCCATGGCCAACACGTTCTGGGCCGCGGTTACTCCGGAGCCGCAGTAAAAAATAATCTCCTGCGGTTCGCGGCCGGCGCGTAAGGAATCGAAATGCTCGCGCAGTTGCTCGGGGGTTCGAAAGCGACCGTCATCGGTGATGGTCTCGGCCCGATCTGCCAACCCGGCGCCCTTGATGTGACCGCGGACTGGGTCGTAGTACTTACCCTGGCCGTGATAACCCTCGGGTCCCCGGGAATCGAAGACCCGCGTGGGTTCCACCTGGCGAACCTCGTCGACTTCGCTCACCTCGGCGATCATCTCCGGCCTTTCCCGGGCAACGAACGGCGACGACGGCACCGGGGGCGCTTCTTCATCGCTGGTGAGCGGGTAGCCGGCCGCCTGCCAGGCGGGCAGTCCGCCATCCAGGACTGCGACATCGTCATGGCCAAGCCAGCGCAGCATGAACCACAGTCGAGAGGCGGCCATCAGACCTCGATCGGCGTCGTAGACCACCACCTGGGTAGAAGGACCGATACCCCAGCCCTTCACGGTTTCAGCAAAGTCCTCGGCTAACGGGAAAGGGCGTCGACCGGTGACTCCTTCGATGATGGGGCCCGACAAGTGACGGGCCAGATCTGCGCGACCAGCACCGGGAATGTGGGCTTCGCCGTAGACGCGATCACCCCACTGTTCGTCATCCAAAGTGAAGCGCGCATCCAAAATCACTAACTCGTGACCGGCGTCTTGCAGTGCACGCAATTGCTGTGGGTCGATGATCGTTCGGTACGTCACGTCGCTCTCTTTCGATCGTCTGCGGCCGCCTTTGGCGTACCCCCGCTACTTGACCCCCGCTACTTGACCCCCGCTACTTGACCCCCGCTACTTGACCCCCACTGTGTCA
>DASYOJ010000463.1:0-1707 GCA_036007925.1 Candidatus Nanopelagicales bacterium | reverse complement strand
CTGAGTTTCGGTGACTGAGCGTTTACGGTACGTCGGCATATTCGCTACACAGCGACGACGCGCCGGGGATAGTGTGCGTGTGCCATGACTAACACGGGGGTGCACAACTACCGCACCGGCCGAGTAGTCGGCCTTGCCGGCACAGCCGCACTCGGCGGCTTCTTGTTCGGCTTTGACTCTGCGGTGATCAACGGCGCTGCGCCGGCCATTAAGTCCACGTTCGGTTTGTCCTCATTGGCCTTGGGTTTCACTGTTTCCATCGCCCTCATCGGTTCGGCCATCGGTGCTTGGTTCGCTGGATTGCTCGCCGAGAAATACGGCCGCCGGCGGGTAATGCTCATCGCCGCCACCTTGTTCATCGCCGCCGCGATCGGGCAAGCGTTCCCGTTCGGCATCACCGATCTGCTGATGTGGCGATTCATCGGGGGTGCCGGTATCGGCGTGGCTAGCGTCATGGCGCCGATGTACATCGCCGAGATCGCTCCGGCGCAACTGCGCGGCCGTCTGGCTTCCATGCAGCAACTCGCGATCGTGTTGGGCATCTTCGCGACCGGCATCTCGAACTATCTGATCTTGGAAGCTGCCGGCGGTGATTCAACCAACGATTGGCTCTTCGGTATCGCGGCGTGGCAGTGGATGTTCCTGGTGATGCTCGTTCCGGCGATCGTCTACGGTGCTCTCGCCCTGCGGCTACCTGAATCACCGCGCTATCTGGTCGAGATCGGCAAGTACGACGAAGCCAATTCGGTCCTTAAGCAGATTTACACCGACGGCACCGAGAAACTGCTTGAGGACATCAAGGCCTCCCTGGACAGCGAGCACCGCCCCCGACTACGCGATTTGCGCGGAAAGCGCGTCGGATTGCTGCCCATCGTGTGGGTGGGCGTCATCTTGAGTGCGCTGCAGCAATTTGTGGGCATCAATGCCGTCTTCTACTACTCCAACACCATCTGGGAAGCCGTTGGCTTCTCCGAGAACCAGGCATTCCAGACGTCGTTGATAACCACCGGAGTGAACGTCGCGTTCACTCTCGTGGCTATCGCCCTAGTCGACAAGGTCGGCCGCAAACCCTTGCTGCTCGTGGGTTCGGCCGGCATGGTGGCGATGCTCGCGACCTTGACCTACGTCTTCGGCACCGCACCCATCGGTCCGGACGGAAACCCGATCCTGACCGATGGCCCGGACATCGTTGCGCTCCTTGCGTTCAACGCCTATGTCGCGTTCTTCGCCGCGACCTGGGGCCCGGTCGTGTGGGTGCTACTCGGTGAGATGTTCCCCAACCGGATACGCGCCGCGGCACTGGCGCTTGCCACCGCCGCGCAGTGGCTGGCCAACTGGATCGTCTCGACCGCATTCCCACCATTGGCGAATATCAGCCTCGGCTTGGCCTACTCGATCTTCACGATCATGGCTGCGCTCTCCATCCCGTTCGTGTGGCGGCATATCCGCGAGACCAAGGGTGTCGAACTCGAGAAGGTCAATGTCATGGAGCCGTCTCGCTAGCCGAGTAGCCGCAGCCCGCCAACCACGTTTGCACCACCAACCGCGCGGCTTGCGCGGTACCGAGTTCACCTTCGGCGATTTCATCCCACGCGGCGAACAACAGACCGATGTAGGCGGCGATCAGCCACCGCGACGGCTGGTCGCGGCGCAAGCGATCCTCCCCCGGCAACGTCGCGATGTACACGCCCAGCGGAGTCGCGGCAA
>DASYOJ010000462.1:0-3716 GCA_036007925.1 Candidatus Nanopelagicales bacterium | reverse complement strand
TATCGACGCGATCTTCTCCCGCGCCCTCTAGAACCCCTCCCGCTCCCCGTTGCGGCGTCACTCCTCGGGCCTCGCCGATGCCCTGCAGGCCCGACGTCTGACGCCGCAACGGGGAAAGAGGGGTTAGCCGAAATCGGCCATCACCGGGGCGTGGTCGCTCCAGCGCTGGTCATAGCTCGGCGCCCGTCCGATAACTACCCCCTGGGCACGATCGGCTAGGTCCGATGTCGCCGCGTGGTAGTCGATCCGCCACCCGGCATCGTTGTCGAAAGCTTGTCCGCGCCAGGACCACCAGGTGTAGGGGCCAGGACCTTCTCCCCCGAAGTCCCGTCCCAGATCTCGCCACGATCGAGCAAACCAGCGATCAAGGTAGGCGCGCTCTTCGGGCAAGAAGCCCGCGCTCTTCAGGTTCCCTTTCCAGTTCTTGATATCAACCTCGCGGTGGGCGATGTTGAAGTCACCACAGACCAGAGCCGGCACGCCATCGGCTTTCGCGCGCCGCGCCAACGCGCGCATCCGCGCGTCCATTCCTTCCAAGAAGGCGTACTTGGCTTCCTGCTTGGCTGTGCCCGCCTCCCCGGAATGCACGTAGACGCTAGCGAGAGTCACCGGTCCGATCGTGGAGTCCAGGTCGACTTCCACCCAACGACCCTGACCATTGATCGCCTGTTGTCGAAACGTGTGACGCACGGCATGTGGAACCTGCCGCGTGAGTACCGCAACCCCCGCTCGCCCCTTGTCCGGTGCCTCAGCGTGGGCCACATGCCAGGAGGCCAGGGGCGAGTCAGCAAGGACCTCATCGACCTGCGCCCGCGTGGCCCGCACCTCCTGCAAGCAGATCGCGTCGGCTCCGGAATCAGCCAGCCAGGTCAACCCACCACGACGATGCGCCGCGCGGATTCCGTTGACATTGGCAGTAACGACGCGCAATCCCGGTGTTCGACCCATGGTCGCGGACTTTACGTGGTGGTGACCTGGAACTCGATACCGATCCAGTCGAATTCGCCATCGACGCCGAGGCCGTATCCGTACTGCCCGGGAACGTTCAACTCGAAGGTGAGTTCGAAAGTGCGATCGTCCTTCACGACGGTGCTCACCGGCAGGTTCTCGAAGTGTCCCGAGCCGCGCTTGTCGGTGGCGATGAACCGCGATAGTTGCATCACAGCACCTGGGTCAACGACATCCGGCGCCGTCCCGGAGATGGTGATGGGCGCACCGGCGGGAGCCTTGGATCGACTCAACGTTGCGGTCCCTCCCCAACCGACCACATTGGGCACCTTGGTGAAACCGGCGCGGCGGAGCTGCTTGTTCGTCAATTGAACCGACTGAGACGAACCCTTCGCGGAAGCATCCGGATCACCGGTTGTGGTCAACTGGAATTGGAAGCCGACGAACTCCGGAGAGGACGAGTCGGTGGAATAGCCGACGCTGTAGCCATAGGTCCCCACGTATCCCAACTGCATGCGCATCTCGAACGAGCCGTTCGGGTTGACGGTCGTGGTGATGTTCAAAGGCTTCATGGTGCCGTCACCTTGCGTGTTTTGCGGCACGAACCGCGAGAGCGTTAGCAACTGCCCCGCCGAAACGAAGTTTGGTGCGGTTCCGGTGATGACCACGTCTTGCCACTGCGAGGCCTGGTTCGTGGACACCTGTGCCGTGCCCGGTGCCCAGGTGACGGTGTTCGGCTTTTTCGGAAAGCCCTGTTGGGTGAGTTGCTTCGAGGTCAACGTGACGGTTTCATCCGCCTGCGCGGGGGCCGCAAGAACAGCCATCCCCAGGGCCAGCACGGACACGACTGTCAGAACGCGAGTACGCATCAACATCTCCCTAGATCCGATGTCTTGAACTTTAGACGCTTGCGCCCCAGTCAACCTCGGCCGCCACGCGCAACGCTTGGGCGCCGATCGTCAAGGCGGGATTTTGCGCACCACTGGACGGAAAGAACGACGAATCCACGACGAAGAGGTTGGCGACATCGTGGGAGCGGCACCATGGGTCCAGCACGCTCGTGGCGCGATCGCGACCGGCCACGGCCGTCCCGCACATGTGCGAGTTCAACGCAATGTCGAAACGCTGCTCGAAGATACCCACATACCCCGCCTTGCGCAGCATTCGTTTCGCCTTGGCCAGCAACTTCTCGTGACGGTCGTAATTGGTGCGCCGCCAGGAGACCTGAATACGGCCGCGCGAATCGACTTGGACGCGATTATGCGGACTCGGCAGATCCTCACTCATGACCAGCCACTCCATACTTCGACCCGCCACCCGATCTAAAGCCGACAAAGGGACCTTCGTGGCGTGCGTCTTCATCATGGAGCCTTGAACTTTGCCGATGAGCTGCACCGTGCCACCGGGAATCCCATCGCCCAGGTCGCGGTAGTAATCATTGACGGCCACTGTCTTTTGGAAGATGACGTCGTTCTTGCGGCGGGGATCGACAGCGGCGATATGCGTGTTGTTGTGCACCATGTAATTGCGCCCGACCAAGCCACTGCTGTTGGCCAACCCTGCCGGGTGCTCATCAGTAGCCGATGCCAGGAGCAGCGCGGCACTATTGGCTGCACCCGCCGAAACCACGAAGGCTCCCCCGGTGATGCGAAGCGGTTCACCGTGAACGCTGCCCTCGAGTGCCACCACCTGGCCGGCTTCGGACACCAGCCGTTCGACTTTCGCATTGGTGATTAGCCGGACGTGCCCTGTGGCCAGAGCCGGTGTGATCCCGCATGTTTCGGCATCGGACTTCGCGCCCAGGCGGCACGGGAAGCCATCGCACGTACCGCAGCGGATGCACGAGCCACTCGGTCCAAGATCTATGCCCATGGCGGTGCTGGAGGGATGCAGACTTTGCTCGCGCAACCTACGGATCGTCTCGGCAACGTAGGGCTCGTGCTCAAGTGCGGGAAATGGAAAATCAGAACTGCGCCACGGTTCGGACGGGTCCTCCCCCGTTGTCCCGTGCACGCGAAACAATTCCTCAACCTGCCGGTAGTAAGGCTCAAGATCGGCGTATCGAAACGGCCACGCCGGGCTCAGTCCCGACGGGTAGAGCGTTTCCTCGAAGTCCTCCTCGCGCAGTCGCGGCAGACTCGAGCCATACACCTTGGTGTTGCCACCCACCACATAGTGCACACCTGGGGAAAACTCCTGACCGTCGTCATCGACCCACATCTCGCTCGGCTTGTACCGGCGCTCGACGAAGACTGCTTCGGGCGACCAGTTTTGTGACTCGCGAGGCAGGTAATCCCCCCGCTCAAGAACCAGGACATCGACTCCCCGTTGCGCCAATCCCCAGGCCAGCGTGCCCCCACCCATGCCCGAACCGACGATGACAACGGAAGCAGAGTCGGTGATCACCCCGACACGTTAGTCGCCCACCACCTGTTCGATGACCTGCAGGAGGTCAACTCCCGTGATGTCCGGCGCCGCGAAGTTCTCATCGAATCGGCCCTCCAACCGGGACAGCCATGCCGTTCGCATCCCCACGGCTTTCGCGCCAGCAAGATCCCACGCATGCGCAGCGACCATCCAGGCATCTGCCGGCGCAACATTAAGCACCCGACAAGCCATCACGTACGGCTCAGGAGCCGGCTTCCAACGACGAACCTCCTCGCAGGACAGGTGTGTACTCACCAGAGCATCGAGTCCCGCGCGCACGAAAAGCCGTTCGACATTCGCCGCGTTGCCGACACTAAGTGTCACGACCGGAATATGTGCAT
>DASYOJ010000461.1:0-2562 GCA_036007925.1 Candidatus Nanopelagicales bacterium | reverse complement strand
TCGGTGTGGCGCTCATCGGCGGATGGTTCCTCATGGCCTGGGACTTCTTCTTGGACCCGCAGATGGTCGGCGAGGGGTACTGGACCTGGAACTCCACCGGTTGGGAGATTCCCGGTATTGAAGGCATTCCGCTGCAGAACTTCTTGGGCTGGTGGCTTGGTGGCATCGCCTTAATGTTCGCGTTGGACCGACTCCCGCGCAAAACAGCGCCAGAAGCGGTGCCCAACGCACTGCTGGTGTGGACATACCTGTCGAACATCCTCGCGGCAGCCGTCTTCTTCGATCGACCTGCCGTGGCCCTGTGGGGTGGGGCCGCGATGGGCGTTGTCATCGTTCCGTGGGCATGGCGCGTGTGGAGCCAACCCCAGTGGTAAGGCGCGCGTTGCCGTGGCTAGCCCTAGGCGCCGCCGCTTTGAGCGTCCACACAGCGTGGAATCTGCGGCATCTTCGTCGCCCACAATGCCCGCACGCTGAGATCACCGAAAAGGTGGCCGTACTTATCCCTGCACGCGATGAGGAAACACACATCGCCTCGACGATTAACAGCGCGAGAAGCCAGGAGCGGATCGACCACGTAGAGATTCACGTACTTGATGATGGATCGACCGATGCCACCGCGTCGATCGCGCAATCGATCGCCGATGACGATTCTCGGGTCCACCTGCATCGACAGCCCAACCACAGCCCTCCCGCTGGCTGGCTCGGTAAGAACTACGCCTGCGCAAGACTCGCTGAACACGCCGAAGCCGACATCCTCGTCTTCGTCGATGCCGATGTCCGCCTCCAACCGTGCGCACTGGCAGCACTGGTTCATGAGTTGCGCTCGGCAGACTTCGCGCTCGTGGCGCCTTACCCGCGACAAGAAGCCATCGGTTGGCTCGAGCGCCTCGTACAACCACTATTAGTGTGGTCGTGGGCAACAACTGTTCCACTTCGTATCGCCGAACGACGTCAATGGGGATCGATGTCGGTTGCCAACGGTCAACTCATGGTCTTCGACACTGCTTCCTACCTCGCCATAGGCGGGCATTCAGCGGTGCGCGATGAAGTGATCGAGGACGTGGCGTTGATGCGCAGCGTTCGTGCGGCAGGACTGCGGGCAGTCACACTCGACGGGTCGGAGTTAGCCACCTGTCGGATGTATGCCTCATCACGTGGACTTATTGACGGCTACAGCAAGTCCGCATGGAAGGCCTTCGGTGGTGTCGCTGGATCACTCGCTGTCAACTACATCCTCGTGGGCCTATACGTCGTACCTGCAATCGCGATGGTCCTCGGTCGAGGTCGAATCCGTATGTGGGGGTGCGTTGGTTACGCCGCTGGCGTGAGCGGCCGAATACTCGTGGCCGCACGAACTGGTGAGCGCGTGTTTCCCGATTCCCTCGCACATCCAATCTCTATCGTCGCCTTCGTCGTGATCAACAAAATCTCATGGTGGCGACATCTGACCGGCACAACACAATGGAAGGGCCGGCGAGTTCACCCATGAGCCAGGTGATCGTGATCGGTGCGGGGGCTGCTGGCTTAGCAACCGCAGCGCGACTAGCCGTCAAGGGCCATAACGTGACAGTGCTCGAGCAAGCGCCGAGCGTTGGTGGGAAGTTGGCTACGTATCGCCGTGACGGCTTTGCTTTCGATACCGGACCGAGCCTTTTCACCTTGCCAGCCGTCTACCGCGATCTTTTCTTGAAAACCGGCGCTGCACTGGAAGACGAGGTCGATCTTCAACCGGTCGAACCGGCCTTTTCCTATCGATTCACCGATGGCTCTTCAGTAACCATGCCCGGAGTGGACCCAGCTCGGTGTGCGAGCGCTCTAGGCGATGCCTTCGGTGGAAGCAGCGAGGCAGACTGGCGCACCTTGATGGATCGCGCCGGGCGCATGTGGCGCTTGACCCGCGGCCCATTCCTGCAAGCACCCCTGAACGGCTGGCGATCCCTGCTACCGCTCGCCAAACCCGCAGACGTGGCGACCATCGCGCCCTGGTCGACATTGCGCAAACTCGGAAACTCCCTGCTGTCTGATCCGCGCGCGGTGACGATTTTGGACCGGTACGCGACGTACACCGGATCCGACCCACGCAAAGCCCCCGCCGTCTTGGCCACCGTGCCCTACGTGGAACAGGAATTCGGGGCCTGGCACCTCGGAGGTGGCGTCGGAACCTTGGCCGACGCCTTGCACCGCCGGTGCGAATCTCGCGGGGTCGATATCCGCACCGGGGTGGACGTCACCTGCATCACCACCGATCACAGCGGTGTGACGGGTGTGATCGCCGATGATGCTTGGCATCGGGCGGACATCGTGGTGGCTAACGCTGATGCTGGCACCGTTTACGGGCAGTTGCTCCAGGACGAGCGAGCGAAAGGGCCAGCGAGGAGCATTCGGCGCAACGATGCCAGCCTGGCAGGTTTCGTACTACTTCTTGCAGTGCGCGGACGCACGCCCGGCTTGTTACACCACAATGTGTGGTTCCCCGACGACTACGACGCCGAATTCGATGCCATCTTCGGCAAGGACCCGCGTCCGGTTGCCGATCCGGCGATATACGTCTGCGCACCCGAT
>DASYOJ010000460.1:0-3926 GCA_036007925.1 Candidatus Nanopelagicales bacterium | reverse complement strand
GCATCGCAGCACCCCGGCGAAAGCCATCGTGTTGGCATTGGCCAGCGGTCTGGCGATCGGCATCTACCTGAGCATCTTGGGAACCGCTCCGCCAGATTCGGGAATTTGGGTGGCCTCCGTGGGCCGGTGGGTGTCCAGCGTGCTCGTGATTGGTGCCTTGCTCGTCATCGTGCGAAACCGGGCGCCGCGTGCCGACGAACGAAAGATCTCCTATCCGTGGAACCTGGCTTTGGCAGCCGGTGGGTTGGACGCTCTGGCCAACGCCGTTTTCCAGTTGGCCGCACAGCGCGGTTCGCTCGCCATCGTTGCAGTTATCGGATCGTTGTATCCGGCGGCGACGGTCGTCTTGGCGAGGTACCTCCTGCACGAGCGGCTGTCCCGTGTGCAGCTGGTAGGTGTCGGGCTGGCGCTAGGTGCGGCAGCGGTCTTGACGCTGGCTTGATGACGACACGGGCGCGGCATTGCGCCGCGGCTGCGCACAATTGTGCAACGGTGGTGCTATGCGGTCTATTCCCAGAGTTTCAGCAGCCATCATTTCCAGCATTGCGCTGGTAGCTACCGGTCTTCTCGGCGCCGGTCCGGCTAGCGCTGCCCCCGGGGACGTGAAGGAGGTCAATCTTGCTCCTTCAACGCCGCGGGATGTTGCCCTTGGCCCCGACGGCAACATGTGGGTCACGGGTGGAGCCGCCAAGACGATCGCCAAGATCACGCCCGAAGGAACTGTCGCCGCCAACTATCTGCTTCCTGTTCCGGCGAACGTTGGCAATCCTTGGGGGATCGCTGCCGGTCCGGACGGGAATATGTGGTTCACCTTGCGAGATGGCGGCAAGATCGGCCGAATCACAATGGAAGGGGGATTCTCCCCAATCGACCTGCCGGATCCAGCCATGCGTCCGCAGGACATCACCGCCGGCCCGGACGGGAATATGTGGTTCACCGAACTCGGTGGGCGAATCGGGCGTGTCACGATGGCCGGTGCGGTATCGATGTTCAATGTGCCCTGGGCCAACTCCACCCCGCACAGCATCGTGCAAGGTCCGGAGGGCAGCAGCCGCCTGTACTTCACCGACGCCGGTGCCGACCGCATCGCTTACGTGTTGGTCGATGGCACTACGTACGGCAGCGTGCCGCTTGCCACTGCTTCTGATCCGACGGGTATCGCCAATGTCGATGGAGCCATCTGGTTTGCCATGACGGCGCGCAGTCAGTTGGGCAAGTTGGTAGCCGATACCACCGTGCTGGAGATGGCTGTGCCGGGTGCACCCTCGAACATGACCAGTGGAGTCGGCAACACCATGTGGGTCTCGCTGTCAGCGCGTAACTCGGTTGCCAAGTACTCCGCGCAGGGGGCCCCGTTGGGCGAATACACCCTCACCAGCCCGAACTCGGTACCCACGGGCCTGGCCGAAGGACCGGCGTCGAACATCTGGGTGGCGCAAACCCAGGCCGGAAAGGTCGCCCGGGTGCTCTCCGGTCAGGTGCCGGTCGCTACGGCGGCGCCGAGCATCAATCCCAATAGCGGGGTCCGCGCGGGTGTCACGCTCACCGCTTCGGATGGTTCGTGGAACTTCACTCCGAGCAGTTTCTTGTATCAGTGGCAGGCGTGCAGTAACGGCGCTGATGCCAACACCTGCGCGAACATCCCCGGCGCCACTGCCAAGACCTATGTACCCACGGCCGCGAACACCAATCAGTACCTTCGAGTAGGTGTCCAGGGAGTCAATGGCAGCGGGCCGGGTTCACCGTCTTATTCCTCGTTAGTGGGTGTAGGCACCACACCAGCTCCTGCGCCCACGCCGGTCTCCGGTGGTCAAACGGTCACGATTGCCGAGGGTGTGACCCTCACCTTGAAGGCCGCGAAACGTCCGCGCGCAGGGAAGAGGAAGTCCTTCGCGGTGATTGCCAATACAGCCAATATCAAGGGCAAGAACCGCATCACCATCGTTGACTCCGCCGGCCGTGAACGGCAGGTCATCGCGAAAGGCCGCTGGCTCAAGCCGCTGGGCACCGACGCGAAGCGGGCCTTGAAGCGCAAGCGGATCAGCGTGAATCTGCCACCAGGCACGTACACCGTGAAAGCCGTCTTCACTCCTACGCGTGCGTTCCGGGACAACTACCCGGTAGCGACCATGTCGAAGGTGATGACGATCCGTCCACGTCGCTAATCGGGCTACAGTCCGGTCGTGCGAAGCGATCGGATCGTTCACGTTGTCCACTGCCACGCAGGCGGTGAAGTTGGTGATGTTGTCGTAGGTGGGATCAAGCCCCCTCCGGGGGACTCGATCTGGGAGCAATCACGGTTCATCGCACGTGACGGTTCGCTGCGCGATTTTCTGTTGAACGAACCACGTGGCGGGGTCTTCCGGCATGTGAACTTGCTCGTACCTGCTTTCGATCCCACAGCTGATAGCGGTTTCATCATCATGGAGCCAGAAGACACCCCGCCGATGTCCGGTTCGAACTCCATGTGTGTTGCCACTGTCTTGCTGCACACCGGAGTGGTTCCGATGGTGGAGCCGATCACCGAAGTTCGATTGGAATCACCCGCGGGCACGGTCACGATTGAGGCCGCATGTCAGGACAGCAACGTCTCGTCGTTGTCTTTGACGAATGTGCCGAGCTTCGTCGAGCGACGGGACGCAATACTGCGCGTGGAAGGGCTCGAAGATATCCGGGTGGATACCGCCTTCGGTGGCGACAGCTTCGTCATCGTCCAAGCCGCGGATCTGGGCATCGAGATCCGTCCGGAGAATGCTCGGCGGCTAGCCGAAGCCGGACGCGCAGTATGTGATGCTGCGAACGAGCAGTGGGAATTCCATCACCCGCTCTTATCCGAATGGACACACTTCTCTTTCGCCTACATTGTCGGTGAACTCCACGAGCAAGACGGAGTGCTCACCTCTCGCAATGCCTGTGCGATTAATCCAGGCAAGATCGATCGGTCACCAACGGGGACTGGTTGCTCAGCGCTGCTGGCACTGCTGCATGAGCGAGGGGAACTCTCCGTGGGCCAGCCGTACCGCGCAGACTCCATCATCAATTCACGTTTCGAATGTGCGATCGTCGAAGTGGCGGCCGTGGGCGAGGTTTCAGCGATCATTCCTCAGATCACCGGCCAGGCGTGGGTCTACGGCATGAGCCAGTACTACCTGGACCCCACCGATCCATGGCCCAGGGGTTATCGACTCTCCGATACCTGGCCTGCGGGCAATGCCGGTCATTCTTTGAGTCGCTAAGCCTCGAGTTCGGGCTCGGAATCGGAAGAAACACGCTTTCCCCGATCCATAGCGCGCAGCCCCCATCCCACACTCGGGCCGATGAAGAGCGCAAAAACGACGGTTCCGAGGCCGACGGTCCCGCCCAACAGCCAGCCCAGCGCCAGCACGCTCACTTCGATCCCGAGCCGAACCCGGGCAACGGGGATTGCGAAGCGTTGATGGATGCCGGTCATCCAGCCATCGCGGGGTCCTGGGCCCAGGTTGGTTGTCAGGTACAAACCACTGCCGAGTCCGATGAGGGCGACCCCGGCAACAACGAACGCGATCCTCAGCCATGTTGGTTCCGGGTGGGGGATCACCCAGACGCCTATTTGCAGCGCACCGGCGATCACGATCGCGTTCGCGATGGTGCCGAGGCCAGGTCTTTCGCGCAATGGAATCCACAGCAAGAGCACGAGTGCGCTGATCACGAAGGTAGCGCTGCCGATGCTCAGCGGCGTGCGGACAGTGACTCCTTCAGCCAGGACAGTCCACGGTCCGTTTCCGAGTTCAGCGACAACGAGCAGTGACTCACCGGTACCGAAGAGCCATAAGCCGACGAGGAGAACGATCAGGGTGCGAGGCCGGGCTTTCCAGCGGCTAGCAGAGCGCCACGAAGTGACCGGAATGGTGTGTGAGGTGCGCAGCCACGAGGGAATGATTCGGGGG
>DASYOJ010000459.1:0-6890 GCA_036007925.1 Candidatus Nanopelagicales bacterium | reverse complement strand
GTGGGCTCGGGAGTCGGTTCCGGAGTGGGCTCCGGAGTCGGCTCGGGCGTGGGCACCGCACCGTCGGCAAAGATCTGCAAACGGTAGGCCTGGGTTTCGTCGGCTGTTCCGTACTCGTCCACGTAAACCTGGGCGTAGTACGTACCCGGCTCCCAGTACTGCCAGCGCGGACCCATCTGCTTGTCCTTGGATCCCGTGTTGGAAAGGCTTGTCCAGATCGACTCCAGGTTTCCGTCACGCACCCTGCTGATGGACACTCCATACTCGCTGGGCAGATTCGAGAGCAGAACATCCGGGTTGTCGACTCGGTCTTCCAGAGTGAAGGTCCACCAGTCAACGTCGGTGTCCACATCGAGGGTGTCTTCGGCGATGAGTGACTCCGGCATTGGTGTCGCCGTTTCCCTCGTGTCGCCCCCAAGATCCACCCGCTCAGCGGTGCGGAAGGTGATCGCCTGAGTGGGCTCCGAGCCACGAATGACCCCGACACTTGTTGCCGTGACGGTGTATTCGGTGTCGGCATCCAGACCCTTGATCTCGCATGTATTCGCAGGTGCGGCTACCAGACAGGCTGGCGTTCCGTCTTCGAATGTCACGCGGGTACTGGTCGTGACCGGACCGTCCGCGGGCAGTTCCCACGTGAGGGTGGCACGGCTCCACCAGTTCGAGGTTGCCTCGAGGTTGCGAGGAGGCATCGGTGCGGCCTCATCGCTGGAGACAGATCGAAGCGCGGCGATCGGATCGACCATCCCGTTTCCGAAACTGCTATCCCAACCAGGAGCACCCAGGTCCTCGGCTGTCGAGGTGAGGACATTCGCGATAGAGACGCTTTGGTTCGTCTGCTGCGCGTAGGACTCGATGAGTGCAGCTACACCTGCCACGTGCGGAGTAGCCATCGATGTTCCGTTCAATGCACGGTACCGATTATCCGGCAAGGTCGAAACGATGTTCGCTCCTGGTGCGGCGATGTCCACAGTCGAGTTCTGCGAACTGAAGACCGCACGTTGATCGGAGATGTTCGTGGCTCCGACCGAAACCACGCCGTCAAACGCCGCTGGGTAGGCGATCGGTGCGTTCGCGCCGTTGTTGCCGTTGGCCACAATGACGGTCATTCCCCGCCCAACTGCGTAGTCCACCGCCTTCTCTAATGCCGATGACGGCGACGGCCCACCGAGCGACAGATTCGCGATATGCGCACCGTTGTCGGCTGCCCAGATGAGTCCGGCAGCGACATCGCTGGCATATCCAGAACCTTGGTCGTTCAGAGCGCGCACCGGCATGATGCGAGCATCGGGTGCCACGCCGGCAATGCCGATGTTGTTGTCGGCCGTAGCTGCGATGGTTCCCGCCACGTGCGTGCCGTGACCATGCCCATCCGCGCGTGGGTCCGCGTTGTCCACCACATCGATGCCGGGAACGAAGGACCCCTGCAGGTCCTCGTGCGGGGCAACACCAGTGTCAATGACAGCGACCGTTGCACCTTCACCGCGGGAAAGGTTCCACGCGGATTCGGCCTGGACGCGGTCCAGTCCCCACAGTTCACCCCGCCGGGGGTCATTGAGTGCGAGCGGCTCGAACTCCTCGTCCGTTAACAAGGAGACGGGCACATCCACCTCAATGCTGAGCAGGTTGGGTGACAGCTGCCGCCGCTTGATCTCCCGGACCGCATCGGCGCGGCTCGAGCGTTCGGTCTTCTCGACAACGGGCTGTCCGTTGACGTCATAGACCGCAACCAACGTTGGCTTGTCCTTCTTCTTCACACCCGACAGGACGGCCGCAGCCGGCGCATCAGACGAGGACTCAGGAGCATCCCATTCAGCTGGAACTCCTGCTGTGACAGCCGCTGACGGCTGTGCTGGCGCTTGGGCTGTTTCCGCTGCGGAAGCGATGGCATGCGGTCCGATCATGCTGGTGATCAGTGCAGCCGTGAGCGAAATGCCCGTCATTTTGAGGGGTTTCGATACCCGTTGCTTTTTCATGACACCAAGATTACCGGAAATTTTGCTTATTTGACAGTTATTACTGTCAAATAAGGTTAGAGGAATGTAAGGATTCGGTAAGGGGCGCTGATTAGTCGTCTAGGTGAGCAGAAGTGGCCATCAATGGCCAGTACTGCCGGAACATTCGAGTTACTCGCGTCTCTCCTCGTCCCAGCTTGAACTGGCCCAACGCCACCATGGTGAACAGGCCAAGATCAGCCGCGGCCAGTGCAGAAGCCTCGACGTCGGAGCGAAGCACTCCTGATCGTTGCCCTTCCTCCAAAAACTGCGCTATCGCTCGGTGGCGCGGGATGAGGACGTGCTTCTTTAACGCCTCTACCAGCTCCGGTTGCGTATCGCGATAAGACAGTGCGGTCGCGGAAATGTAGGCGACCAGCGAGAAGTAATCCATACCCGTGCGTATTCCGCGTCGTAAACGATCCGCCATGGACTCTTCGGGCTCGACACCATCGAGCCAGCCTTTGTAGGTCGGCAAACTATGGATCCCGGCGAGCGCCAGGGCCAACTTGGTCTCGTAATGCCGGAATGCCGTACGCGGTGAGACTCCTACCCGCTCGGCGACAGCTTCCGGGGAGAAGTCCCCGTAGCCGACAGCAGCAAGTTCGAGGGCAGATCCCTGCGCAAGCGCCGTATGTATCGACTCGTACTGCTTGCCACCTCGCCTGATTCCGTCGTTGGTTCGCAAACTGGCGGGCATAGGGGGCACTGTAAGCACATGCGGCGCAAATCCGAAAGAACCAAACGTTTTTGAGCCTGGAGTCCTTGCGGCCAGCAACCGCCGAAGGCTGTTGCTAGTAGCCGAAGAGGAATCGGATCACCACATGCGTGAGGGCACCCAGAACGGCGGCACCCGGCAGGGTGATCACCCAGGCCATCACGATCGTCTTGCCGACACTCCACCGGACTGCTTGGAGGCGGCGTTCGGCCCCGGCACCCATGACCGAACCTGTAATGACCTGTGTTGTCGACACCGGAGCGGCAACAACGTATGCGGTGAAGTACAGCACTCCGGAGGCAACGGACTCGGCGGCGAAACCACGTGCGGGATCGATATCCCCGATCCTGCGTCCGAGGGTCTTCATCACGCGCTTGCCTCCGGCGGCGGTGCCAAGACCGATAGCCGTCGAACACAAGATCACCACCCACAGGTATGGCTCCGTGCCCTTCTCCGCCTCCCCCACACTGAACAAGACGAGCATGATGATGCCCATCGTCTTCTGCGCGTCTTGCAGTCCATGGCCGAGCGCCATTCCCGCCGCGGAAACCGTTTGGGCGTGCCGAAAACCACGGCCCACGTTCTGCGGATTCATGTTCGCGAACACCTTCGCGATGGCGCGCATCAGGATAAAAGCCAGGATCAAGCCGACAAACGGTGACGTGACCATCGGGATGATGACCTTGCTCCACAAGATCGACCAGTTCACCTGGTCCTCAGCGACGCCGATCCAAACTCCCACCACCGCCGAGCCCGCCACAGCGCCAATCAGCGCGTGCGTTGAGGAACTGGGAATTCCGAAGTACCAGGTAACGAGGTTCCAGCCGATAGCACCCACCAAGGCGCCGCCGATCAAGGCAAGTGCCGGGGCGCCGGTGGGAATGTCCGGCACCACATCCTGAATCGTCGAGGAGACCTTCGCCCCGGTGATAGCTCCGATGTAGGCGCCCACGAAATTCAGCAGGGCCGCCATCACCAGCGCCACCTTCAACGGAATCGCGCGTGTCGAAACCGACGTGGCGATCGAGTTCGACGAGTCGTGAAAACCGTTGGTGAAGTCGAAGCCCAACGCGACGATGATGAGGACAATCGCAACGGCGATCTCCCAACTCATCAGGTCTCCTTGATGGCCATGACGCCAAGGGAACGGCCGAAGGATTCCATCTCTCCGGCGATCGTCTCGATCTGATCAACGAGCAACTTGCCGCGGATCGCTTCAATCGCGGAATCTTCATCCCCGAGCACTCGTGCCATGTAGGCGACGTAGTTCGAGCGCGTGGTGGCGTACTGCTGATTGGCTTCCACCAAGGTTTTCAGCAAATCCTCAGGCTTCTTGATCAGCGTCACCGCGCGACTCATGAGTGTGGCCATTTGCTCTATCGCCTGTCCGCTACTGATCACCTCCTGTGGTAAATCATCGACAGGTAGCGCCGCACACGTCCTCGAAGCCAAGTCGATGTCATCGATGATGTCATCGAGATCTTCGAGAAGGCCAAAAAGATCCTCGCGGTCGTAGGGAGTGATGAAGGTATTCCCGACGTCGCGCACGAGTGCTAGGTGCCGATCATCTGCTTCGGCTTCCAGACTCGACACTTTCTCTGCCTTGGCTGCCCGTTTTGACTTCGGCGCCTGCAACACCGCGACGTAGCCCGAAGCCGCCTCAGGCAACAGGCCGGCCAAATCGCCCAGAGTCGATTCGATCGCGGTCAACTTCTTCTTGAGTTTCATGCCCTTATCCCCTACCTCACCGCTGGTGTGGGGAGAAACTATGAGCAATCAGACACCGGGCTATGGATGTCAGACCAACGAGAAAAGAACAAAAGATGAACGCCGGGAATTCCCGTCTTACCTACTTTTGTTCAGGCAGGGTCTAGCACTTATGTATCGGGACGTTTTCGTGCATCGCACGGTGATGAATCGGATCCCAGTCGTTCACTTCGGCCATGAACACATCGAGATCGATGCGACGCCCACTGAGCCAGGTAGCGCGGGTCTTCATTGTTTCTTGCAACGTGGTGGGGTCTACGTCGTAGGGATCGTGGCTGAGTTCGACGAAATCGGCGTACTTACCGACCTCAATGGACCCGAGTTCATCTTCGCGCTGCTGTTGCCACGCGGCATTGATGGTGTGTGCGGCAAGCGCCTCATCCAAGGTGACCGCCTGTTCAGGTCCGTGGACATTTCCAGAGGCGCTACGCCGGGTCACCGCGTTTTGAATGTTCAACCACGGCAGCGGGGGTGAAAGATAGCCATCGTTGTGGAAACTGGGAGTCAGGCCACCGTCGAAAGCATCGCGGTAGGGCTGCCAGCGCGCACCGAAGTCTGACTCAAACAAGACTCCGTCATACAGGTCACCCCAGTACAGGGCCTGGAACGGCGACATTGACACCGTGAGGCCGAGTTCACCGGCGCGCGTGCATTGATCACGGGTGGGAATCGAGAAGTGCTCCAGGCGCCAGCGGTGATCGCTCTTCGTGATGCCCGCCTTTGTAAGAGCTCTTTCGTAGGCGTTCATGACCGCATCGATACCGGCATCACCATTCACGTGGGTGGCGATTTGCACGCCATCGGCAGCGAAGGATTCCAACAAGGAAGCGAACTGATCGATCGTGTAGTTGTCGACACCTGTTCCCGGTGCCTTACCGGTGGGGATATCTGCAACACGGGCCGCAGGAGAATCCAAATAGGGGACGCTGATAGCTGCCGTGCCGAGAGTCGGACTGCCGTCCATCCAGATCTTGTTTCCCTGCTTGCGGATCATTGATTCACGGCCGCCGAAATCGAAAGTGGCGTGCGGATCCGGGTCGTAGGTCACCTGGTAGAGCGAGTACCGCACCGGGCAGTCACGCATCCCGGCCAGATCCTGCATCGCTGGGAGTAGCTTCGCACTGAAGGCCATGTCACCCACCGCGGTGAATCCATTGCGCGCGAGGGTGGCGTACCAAGCGCCGAGGTTCGCGAACGGATTGGGAATCGTTCCCGGTAGAAAAGCAAAAAGCGCCGTTTGGAAGGCATCGGTTTCGAACCCAACGCCGCCAGCTGTGCCATCGGACCGCCTGGTCCACCGTGCATTCGGGGTATCAGCAGGCGGCGTGGCGTTCTTCCAACCCAGAACACTCGTCGCGCGCGAG
Organism: Candidatus Nanopelagicales bacterium; assembly: GCA_036007925.1. Classification (GTDB taxonomy): domain Bacteria; phylum Actinomycetota; class Actinomycetes; order S36-B12; family S36-B12; genus S36-B12. The sequence continues at coordinate 1,047 of DASYOJ010000459.1, read as the reverse complement.
TTGAAGTAGACAGCGTGTCCGGTGATGTCGAAGATCACCACCGGGTGGTCGGGGAAGTAGCCGTCGAGAGATGCACGATCAGGCATCGGAATTTGTAGTAACAACCGGTCGAGGCCATTGAACATCAGCGGGGTGCCCGCGGGCACTGTCTTCTTCACCTTGGCGAACAGTGCCTCGACATCCGCCCACGTGGGATAGCCGGTGAACGGCGCGATCCAATAGGCCGGCTGCTGGCACAGCAAAGCTGCAGGGACCGGGTGGTCATGGGCCTGGATAAGACCGGGCATCAGCACCGTGGACTCCATCCGGTGCTCCTCAGCACCGGGGCAGGCTTTCCGACAATCCTCAAGCGACCCGACGGCTTCGATGCGGCCGGTGGATGTGTCAACGGCGACCGCCTCCGCACGCGGCTGTGCCGGATTCATCGTGATGACCGATTTCGGATGCAGAATCGTCTGCGTTGACACATGGACTCCTGTAATCGTGGAAAGACGCAACTCATGCGAACATTTCGACGCTATCGCGCAGAAGCTTCCGCGCGCAAAATGAACGTCGAAGGCCCGACGCTGAATGCATCGGGCCTTCGAGGTGTTCGTTGTTGTTTGCTTAGTTGTCGGTGTCGGTTTACTTAACGTCTGTGCGCACAGTTGTAGCGACCGGGATCCGCGCGCGGATCTCTTGGAAAGGACAACGCCAATGCTCGTTCGGTGATTTTCGATTTCAACGACAGCGAACTGCTAGCGGCAGATGCGGTTGATGAGCTTTTTGGGGTTGATGGCCGCGGATTCCCCGCCGCTCTTCCAGTACTCGAAGTGCAGGTGCACCGATCCGGGTGAGCCGGTGTCGCCCATCGTGGCGATGACCTGCCCGGCGAGCACTTTGTCGCCGCCGGATACGAACACCTCGTCCATGTGGCCGTAGTAGTACTTGCTGCCGCTTTGCCCCTTCATCACGATCTGCAGGGCTCCGTTGCTTTGCAACTTCGTGCGGTCGATCCGGCCGTCCTCGATCGCGAAAATGGGGGTACCGCGGTCAGCTGCGAGGTCG
>DASYOJ010000458.1:0-3062 GCA_036007925.1 Candidatus Nanopelagicales bacterium | reverse complement strand
TCCTACGCCAGTGCGGGCTTTTGGGTGTCAGCGATGAAGACTTCGAATTGGACGAAAGAAGGCTGCCTGAAGACCTCTGGGGGGAGCCTGATGACCGTCTCGGCGGTGAGGCAACCCTTGATGCGTCGATCGTCTACGCCGCCTTGCCACCCAATACCGACGTCGTCATCGCCAACGTCAATCAAGAGGACGGCGGCTGGTACGGCTTTTTCGTGAACGCTGCGCAGGCCTGCGGTGTTGCATTTGCTTCCGCACCGAACCCCAACGACACCGCAGACGACGTGCCTCAGATGAGTAAGGGCCCGGATTTCCCCGCCGGCGGTTGCGTTATCACGGCGAGCTGGGGTGCCAATGAAGAGACGATGTTCACTCCTACTACTGGACCACTTGTTAACTCCCAGGCCGCTTCAGTAGTCCTTCAACGCCTCGCCGAACTAGGAGTGCTCACCTTCATCTCCGCTGGCGACGAAGGCGCAGGAGGCTGCTTGTCGGGTGGAAATCCGATTTCCATCACCAATGTTGTTCTGACAGCACAAATATCCGATAAGCCAACAACTATCGGCGAAGAACCAGATACCCGTACATTCTTCACCGGTACCGCAACTTTCACCACCGCTACAGAACACGGATTCGTGCCAGGCTCTGAGATTCTCATAAACCGACTCACCGGACCGCCAGGAGTCAAATCCTTAAGTGGGTTCTTCCTGGTCACCGATGTACCGAACTCCACAACCTTCAAAATCGAGCAAGGCTTTGATGAGAAGTTCAGTATCTCGTCGAGCGAAGCAAGCGGATCTGCAACTCTCTTCACCGACACGAATTTCGGCTGGACGCAAGACCCGGTTTACGCGGCGGATGAAGACATCACTTTCTCCGTCCAAAAGGGAACGAAGATGCCCTCCTTCCCCGCGACCCATCCCGACGTTGTAGCCGTTGGCGGCACTCAGTGGCTGCCGCAATCAGAGACCACTCGCTTGGGGCTCGGCATCCCCTTCGAACCCGGGCGCCCCTATCAAGAATTCGTCTGGAAAGACAGCGCCCAAAATTCCAACTGCGCGAACGCCCCAGACGCCTTCGTTTTGGGTCAAGAGGGCACCGGCGGCGGCGAGAGCGGTCAGTTCGACATGCCGAGCTACCAGCGCGCCGCCGCGCAAGCGAGTTATGGAGACGTAAGCGGCAGGAAGCGCATGTTGCCCGACATCGCCGCGCTGGCCGGCTGGCCGATGTACGGTATCGCTGAACCGGACCCACGGACGAATCGACCGGTGGGTACTTCGCCAACCGCAGCGGACTTCTGCCCCGACGGCAACTTCCCCTGCGCCGCGACAGCCTTCCCCTGGAACCAAGAATCGGGCACCAGTGCCGCCACGCCCCTAGCAGCCGTGGGCTTTGCAAACGTCAACGCTGCTTTGACCGCTCGCGGCTTTGCTACCATCACCAAGGGTGGCAGCAACGACATCCATTCGATCATCTATAACCCCGCGAACGCCTCGGCCATTCGCGATGTGCCGGAATTTCGCGGAGCGGTGCGGTCCGGAGACAACAATCTTTTCGGCTCATTCAATGGCGTATCTATGGGTTACTCCGCACTCAACGGCTTCGACATGGCCACCGGCATGGGCGTTCCCAACTTCACCGCCCTGGCGAACCTGTTGATCGCCCGCAACACTCCCGCTCCACCGGGCCCGGGTCCAGCACCAGCGCCGCAACCCGAGCCGGCCCCGCAACCAGCACCCGCTCCTGCCCCGCAACCCGCTCCTGCCCCGCAACCGGCCCCGGTCCAGGTCCCCGATCCTGTTGCCGACATCATCACCAACCCCGGAGCCGTCACAGCAGGTGCAGTGAACTCCCTCACCCCCGCGCAGGTCGCAGCGATTCCGGTCGCAACGTTCCGGCAACTGCCCCCGCGTGCTTTCCGTGGTCTGACTCCTGACCAGGTTCGCGCCATGTCCACCGATCAGGTCTCGGTAATCCGTCCTGCGCGTGCCCGCGCAATCCGCCCCGCGGTGCTGCGTTCGTTCAGACCCCAACAGGTCAAAACGCTGCGCCCGAAATCAGTGCGCGCCCTTCGGCCAGCCCAAGTGCGCTTGCTCCGACCTAAACAAATGTCAGCCTTGTCCAATCGCCAGGTGCGCGCCTTACGACCCAAGCAGATTAAGCGACTCCGGCCGGCTCAGACTCGAGCGTTGACTCCCCGTCAACAAGCGATTATCGATCGCAAACGCAGGTGACTGACGGCTAACCGCCGATCGAGCACGAGGCACCCCTCGATGGCAGTATGACGTGCATGAGCGAGCAGCCGGTGATCGACCAGGACGGCCAACCCCTTGAGCACACCGCAAACTCTTCCTCGAGTGATCCCACGGGCGACCCAACAGGACTTGTCCAGCAACCCGCCAAGGTGATGCGGATCGGCTCGATGATCAAGCAGTTGCTGGAGGAAGTGAAGTCCGCGCCGCTGGACGAGGCCGCCCGCGCCCGGCTGAGCGAGATCTACGGGCAGTCGATCAAGGAACTCGAAGAGGGCCTGTCCCCCGAACTCGTCGAGGAACTAGATCGCCTCTCCCTACCTTTCGCCGCCGATCAGGCCCCCAGCGAAGCTGAGTTGCGTATCGCCCAGGCCCAACTTGTCGGCTGGCTCGAAGGTTTGTTCCACGGAATCCAGGCGGCGATCTTCGCCCAGCAGGTGGCGGCGAAGGCGCAACTCGATCAGATGCGTGGGCAACCGCAGCTACCTTCAATGCCGCTAACCCCCGGCCAGGGCGCGCAACAAGACCAGTCCGACGGCCGAAGCGGAGTCGGTCACTATCTGTGACGGTAGGTTAGGCCGGTGATCGACCCCGTCATCTTGCGCACCGATCCCGATCGCATTCGCGAATCCCAGCGCCGCCGCGGCGAGGACGAAAGTGTTGTCGATCGGCTCATCGAAACCGACCAGCAGGCTCGCGACGAACGCCAGCGATTCGATGGGTTGCGCGCGGAGCAAAAAACGTTGGGGGGGTGCCTGCGATTGACAGTGTTGACTTTACCCTGATGCAAGGGGAGATTCATGCGCTCTGCGA
>DASYOJ010000457.1:0-1558 GCA_036007925.1 Candidatus Nanopelagicales bacterium | reverse complement strand
GCATCGCAGCACCCCGGCGAAAGCCATCGTGTTGGCATTGGCCAGCGGTCTGGCGATCGGCATCTACCTGAGCATCTTGGGAACCGCTCCGCCAGATTCGGGAATTTGGGTGGCCTCCGTGGGCCGGTGGGTGTCCAGCGTTCTCGTGATTGGTGCCTTGCTCGTCATCGTGCGAAACCGAGCGCCGCGTGCCGACGAACGAAAGATCTCCTATCCGTGGAACCTGGCTTTGGCAGCCGGTGGGTTGGACGCCCTGGCCAACGCCGTTTTCCAATTGGCCGCACAGCGCGGTTCGCTCGCCATCGTTGCAGTTATCGGATCGTTGTATCCGGCGGCCACGGTCGTTTTGGCGCGATACCTCCTGCACGAGAGGCTCTCCCGTGTGCAGCTGATAGGTGTTGGTCTGGCGCTAGGTGCGGCAGCGGTCTTGACGCTGGCTTGATGGCGACACGGGCGCGGCATTGCGCCGTGGCTGCTCACAATTGTGCAACGGTGGTGCTATGCGGTCTATTCCCAAAGTTTCAGCAGCCATCATTTCCAGCATCGCGCTGGTCGCTACGGGTCTTCTCGGCGCCGGTCCAGTTAGCGCTGCCCCCGGGGATGTGACCGAGATTGGCCTTGCTGCCGGGGCCACACCTCGAGATGTTGCCAAAGGACCCGACAACAACATGTGGGTGACCGGTGGCGCGTCAAAGACCATCGCAAAGGTGACACCAGAAGGCGCGGTCACTGCTTACGCCCTGCCCCTGCCTGACAATGTCGGGAACCCCTGGGGGATCGCTGCCGGTCCGGACGGGAATATGTGGTTCACCTTGCGAGATGGTGGCAAGTTGGGCCGGATAACGATGGCCGGTGCGGTCTCGATTATCGACCTGCCGGATCCTGCTATGCGTCCGCAGGACATCACCGCTGGTCCGGACGGGAATATGTGGTTCACCGAACTCGGTGGGCGAATCGGGCGGGTGACGATGGCCGGAGCGGTATCGATGTTCAATGTGCCCTGGGCCAACTCCACCCCGCACAGCATCGTGCAAGGTCCGGAGGGCAGTAGCCGCTTGTACTTCACCGACGCCGGTGCCGACCGCATCGCTTACGTGTTGGTCGATGGCACTACGTACGGCAGCGTGCCGCTTGCCACTGCTTCTGATCCGACGGGGATCGCAAATGTCGATGGAGCCATCTGGTTTGCGATGACGGCGCGCAGTCAGTTGGGCAAGTTGGTGGCAGACACCACCGTGCTGGAGATGGCTGTGCCGGGTGCACCCTCGAACATGACCAGTGGAGTCGGCAACACCATGTGGGTCTCGTTGTCAGCGCGTAACTCGGTGGCCAAGTACTCCGCGCAGGGGGCCCCGTTGGGCGAGTACACCCTCACCAGCCCGAACTCGGTACCCACGGGCCTGGCCGAAGGACCGGCGTCGAACATCTGGGTGGCGCAAACCCAGGCCGGAAAGGTCGCCCGGGTGCTCTCCGGTCAGGTGCCGGTCGCTACGGCGGCGCCGGGCATCAATCCCAATAGCGGGGTCCGCGCGGGTGTCACGCTCACCGCTTCGGATGG
>DASYOJ010000456.1:0-6701 GCA_036007925.1 Candidatus Nanopelagicales bacterium | reverse complement strand
ATGTCGATAAGAGTGTCAATGCTGCCTACGTAGCGCTCTCCACGGGGCCTGTTGCGAGGACGCTAGAGGTATCTGAATCGGTACTAATGGATCTTGATGAGTGCGGCGATGTTGTGGGCATTGAGTTGTTGCATTACCGCTAAGAGTCTGTGAAAGCATCCACTCATGAAACAGCTCATCCTGGGGACTGCGCAGTGGGGGAACGCGTACGGCGTGACCAATGCTGTGGGTCGGCTGTCCGATGAGGAGTTGGCGTCGATCGTTGCGGTTGCTCGCCAGGCGGGGATTACCGAAGTCGATACCGCTCGTGGTTATGGGGATGCCGAGCAGCGGCTGCGCCCGTTCGCTTCTGACTTTTCCGTGACGACCAAAGTCAGTGGTGCGGGCGATGTGGCTTCGCAGGTTGCGGATTCGCTAGACGTGCTGGGTGTGGAGTCCCTTGATGGTGTTCTGATCCATGACTGGGATGGGTTGGACTGCAAGGGGCAGGGCACGTCTGTGCTGTCTTTCAGTCAGTTGTTGGATTCGGGCGCGGTTTCGCGCGTGGGTGTGTCGGTTTATGACGCAGCGGGGTTGGAAAGCGCTGTCGCCACTTTCGATGCAGCGGGGGTGCCGTTGGGCGTGGTGCAGGTGCCGGCGAATGTGTTGGATCGGCGGTTGGATGCGTCTTCTTTGTTGATGGACTTAGCAGCAGCGGGTGCGCAGATCGTGGTGCGCAGCGCCCTCTTGCAAGGGGTGCTACTGGCTTCCGGTGGTGGGCTGGCCGACCAGGCGGACGTGGTGCGATTCCGGTCTGCTGTTGAGTCCTCGGGATCGTCGTTATTGGAAGTTTGCTTGGCGCACGTGCGTGGGTTGCCGTGGGCCAAGCATGTGGTGGTGGGAGTTACGTCCGCTTCTGAGTTGCGCGAGATCGTGGCGGCGTGGGATGCGTGCGAGCCGGAGTTGGCGGCTGCTGAGTTTGGTTCTGACGATCTGGAGTTGATCGATCCGCGGCGGTGGTGATGGCTGTGTCCGAAGCGGTGTTGTGCCAGTTGATCGCTCAACGCGCTTGTTCACTGCCATCCACGTGAGTCCCGCGAGTTTGTCAGTCAGGTGCGTTGAGATCCGCAATGAGTTCATCGACCGATTCGAATGCCGCGAGTTCTTGAGTTCGAGTCTCGCGAAGTGCTGCGATGCTGTCCGCGTTGAGTAAGCCCTGGCGATCAGCAGTCGTGGACTGTCGAGCTTCGGAGTGATCGTCGTTCGCTGACTCGCCTTGCCGATTTGCGGATGCGTGCCTGCGGGCTATCTTTTTGCGGAGACTTACGTCCTGTTGCGCAGCTAGTTCGGCGTAACCATCGGCGACCTCGAGTCGAATGGTGATTTCCAGCGCAGAGAGGAGCCGAAATAGCGGCTCGAGTTCGGCGCCCCGGTGTCCGGCTTCGACTCGGGCCAGCCACGAACGCGAAACTTTTGCTCGCCTCGCTAATTCGTGTTGGGTCCATCCCCGGGCAATGCGCGCTTCCTTCGCGGTGGTGCCCAACTTGACCCAGTGGTCAATGCGGATAGCGGTCATGAGTTGGCTCCTGTCCTTGAACGAGGACACGTTAACGATGTCTTCGATCAACGACAAGGCTCTGCGTGCCCCGAAATCGGTGGCTGGCCGCGTGGTTTTCCACAGAGTGGCTCCAGGTGACATCCCTTCCACAGTTGGAAAATTCGTAGTAGTCGAATGCCTTGGTTGAAGTTGAGATGCTTGCATGGTTTCCTCAGTTGGCTGTCGCACCTTGTCGAGAGCCCTTCGCCGGCAGGGATGCTTTTCTCGCTCGGGCAAGGGTGATCATGAGATTTGGTATTGCCCCTGTGGCCGACACATGGCGGTCGTCACAACGAAGAGCACTGTTTCGCCTGGTCTTGTGCGTCAGGTAGTGACTCGGCTTGAATGTCTTCCGAAAGGGTGGCTGCGATGACGACGTACGTAACACATGCGAATAAGTGGAAGACCGATCAGGGTGAAGGTTGGGAACTTTACGTCGATGGCGTTGGTGTAACGCAGGTTGATCACCTGGAGGAAGCCGAGGCCCAGGTACGCGACCTCATTGAAACCATGACCGACTCAAGTGCTGCGGACGTTCAGGTGGAGATCCTCGTGGAGGATCAAGTTCGCTGAAGGCTCGCCAAGAGCCGGGTGGTGTTCCTTTGCACCCAGGCGGTGACGTCCAACTGGCCACTGTTCGGTATCTGATGACTTGATTCCTGAAGGCGTTCAAGGGTGTCTCGAAGGCGGACTCGAACAATTGGTTCGGGCAGTCCCCACGCACGCGCCTCTCGGATTAGGTCGTGAGAATCGATGTCGGGGATGTCAACGGCGGCGCCGATGGACATGGCAACTCGCGAATCCAATGTTGGCCATAGGCCTGTGGGAATGGTGTCGTACAAGGGCGCGAGAGTTATGTGGCGTGCATCTGTGTGGAGGAACGAGATGTTCTTCGCGTGATGGTCCGCATTTCCGATGGCCACGGTGAAAACCAACTGTTCGAGCAGTCGCAGGAGTTCGACCTGAGACTCTTGTGAGTAACCGTTGAGGAGTGCTGCAACGTTGCGGAGGCTCGGGCCACCATGGGATTCGTACTTAGCCCGCGGATCCGTCCCCTCAAGATCGACGCCGAGAGCCTGGCACGCATCTTCCTGATGAATCCGGGTGACTCGTTCGCCATCGACCCTTCGATCGAACCGCTCAACGATGATGCAATCGATACCGGCGAAAACTTCGATCCGTGAGTTAGCAGCTGGGATTCCGGCGGCTCGGGCGATAACTAGACAAGTGTCCTCGGCGCGCACAAGGCCCGGATGGCGACGATCATCAAGCTTCAAGATGTGGGTGGACGGGTAACCGGCAATGGGTCGAGCCCAGGTCCCATCGGGCTGTTGCACAAGAAGCATTTTGTTTTGAATACCGGCGATGGACAGTGCGGAGTCGTCGTAAATAGCCAATGGGCGGCTATCCAGTCCGGCTACTTCGCTTTCGAGGGCGTCACGTGAATAGGTGGCGTTCCCTGGTTGCACGCTGGAGTGGCTCGTAGTTGACGGAGGTTCATCACCGATCCATACGGCTCCGGCAACGTCACGGCCGAACGTCTCGAGGAGACCGAAGACATCACTGGACAAACAGCCGGCTTGTTCGGCTAGGAAGCGGCGGTGATCTCCTTCGGGGAGTAAGCCGGCGAAGAATGCGCGTGCATTGTTTTTCCCTCGGCGAGTGGGCAGTGAACAGGACAGCAGTGGCGTGTTGAGTGGATAGCGTTCAAGAACGTCGTTGTTGTACTTGAATGCGACAGAGGTACGCGAGCGAGATGTGATGCGTCCGATCGCCTCACCGGACAACCAGACTTGTTGGCTTCGGCTACTCGCCATCGCGGGGATCCGGGATGGAAACGGTGAGACCCGCGTCAAGGGCTCGCAGTGCACGAATGATCCGGTCTAACAGTTGGACGCTGTGACCACGTTCGAGCCGGGCGAGGTACGCCTGATCGAAGCCCATCTGCGCGGCGAACTCGGTTTGGGTCAGGCCGCTCGCGCGGCGGGCCTCACTGACAGCGCGGCCGAGGTCGGATCCGCTGCGGACCAGAAAAGGTTGGGACACGCGCCCTCCTTTGTTGATTTTCACATAATGCGGCCCAGGCCCATATTTGTCAATATCAACATAATAGGGTTTAAGTCACGTTATGTTGATATTCACAAAGACCTGCTGGGGCGACGGCGCGCCCGGCTTGCTCGCTCCTTCTTTACGTCGTCAGGCTGACCAGCGCTGAATGCGGTCAAGCGCTGACTTGAGATCGCGCCTTGCTTTCTCGATGTCGTGCGCAACCTGGGCACTCAGCCAATAGCCCTCGGACAAGCCGAAGAACTTCGACAAGCGAAGGTCAGTGTCCGCTGTGATCGCTCGCTTGCCCGCCACGATGTCGCGGATTCGCCGTTCCGGAACGTAGATGCGTTGGGCTAGGAGGCTGGGGGTGATGCCTATCGGTTGAAGGAATTCAGTCCGAAGAAGTTCGCCCGGGGGAACCGGTGCCAGTTGCTGCATCATGCGTCCTTCTTTTTCGGTTCACGGGTCGCAGCACCCATCAGGGACGGGCGTGCCTTACGTGGGTAGGTGACTGTGTATCGACCCTCGTCGATTGCGGTTTCGATTTCCTTCACGATCTGGGCAGACCGATTAGGGCTTGAACTCTTCTTCATGTGTGCACCAGACGCGCTGCGGCCTAGGAACTCCGGGGAGCACCTAGGCCGCATCTGCATGACAGTGCGTTTGGCCGTCGTTGTTCTTTCTTTGGGGTTACGCCGGGACGACCTTCTCGACCTTGGCGGTGGTGCGGATCCACTGGCTGCCGTTGTCGCTCCAGCCAGAGGGAGTCGCGTCCTTGACCTCGACGTCCTTGGCGTACTGCGAGCCATCGTCGTGCCAGCCCATGGGAGGTGCGTCCTTGACTTGGTGGGTGACCCACTTCTGACCGGTCGTCCAGCCCAGGCACTTGCCATCGTGCATGGTTCCGCCGTTCGGGCAGGTGGTGCCGGACCAGTCGGTTCCGAAGTCCTTGTACTCACTGCCCGGGCAGTCACCGCCGGTGCAGGGCTCGAGCCGGCGATCTTGCGTGTAGGTGTAGTCCTTCGTCTGCGTCTCGGTGTGGAAGGTGTAGTCCTTGGTTTGGGTGCACACCCCGCTGAGATCGTCGTAGCCGTCTGGGCAGACGTAGATCGTCTTGGTGTGCGGCTGGGGCTTCGGTGCCGGGCCGGGGTTGGGAGCTGGCGCGGGTGCCGGTGCGGGTTGCGGTGCGGGGGTGTTGTTGGCGTCGTTGTTGTCCGCGCTGGTGTCTTGCGCCGCTGGGGCTTGCGTGCCGGGGGTTTCGGGTGCTTGCGATGGCCCGGTGATGCCGGTGATGTCCGCCAGCGAGCGAGACATCCGCGCAACGCTCGGCTTCCCATCGCCCAGCGCGTTATGCGGAATGACCGAGAAGGAGTACAGCGCTGCGGGGTCGAGCCCGCTGAGTTCGGCCTGCGTGGTGGCGGCTTCCATGGTGATGGGCTCGCTGCCATCGGCCGGTGTGGCGGTGATCGTGTAGCCGATGGTGTCCCCGCCGCGGGCCTTGGTGGCCTTGTGGTTCCAGGTCAGATCGACGGTGCCGACCTGGTCGGTGGTCATGACGGTCAGGTCGCTGGCCTTGCCGACCTTGGTGACGGGGCGGACGGTTGCTTCCTCGTTGTCCGCCGAGACCGTGTAGTCCTTGCCGGCCTTGAGTTTGGTGAAGGTGGCCTGGCCGTCCTTGTTCGCGACCTTCGATTGGCGCTTGGCGCCCTTGGCGTTGATGGTGACCAGCGTGCCGGGCTCGGTGGTGACGGTCACCGCGCGCGGGGCGCTGGGCGTGGCCTGCAGCATCGAGGTTTGATCCTGCGCGACAACTACGCCGGCTTGATCGGTGGCAACGACTTGCGCGGCGTTGGCGGGGGCGGCGGTGACGAGTGCGGCGCCGGAGATCAGGATTGCGGCGGCCACTGCGCCGAACTTCTTGCTGTTCATGGCTAGCTCCTTGGTGGTGCTTGCGTTTTGGCTTACGTCGTGGTTGTCACCACGACACGCCGCACCTGAAACCAAGTGAGAACAACTTGCGACGCTGCAGGAATTCCTGTGGCGTCGTTGAAATTTTGTGAATTATGCGAATCGCGTGGCGAATGAAAAAACTGTGACGAACGTGAAAATCGTCAGCGTGCCCGCGTGACGATCAGCGTGCCATCGCCGATCACCACGCTGGCGGAGAACACGCTGGTGTCGAGATCGTCGTTGAGCCGGTTGGCCATTTCGCGGTTGATGAGCCGCAGCTCGATGCCCTGGAAGATCGTGGTGCGGGTGGTTTCGGTGTTGATCTTGGTTCGCTCGTCGATGTCGCTGATCTCGAAGACTGCGGAGTTGTAGCCCGAGGGCAGCACGCAATCGACCACGCGGGCGCGGGTGTCCACGGTCGGCACCGAGCAGCGCACCTGCTCGCCGGTTTCGGTGTTCACGAAACGAAAGCCGCCGGCGGTGGCGTTGGCGGTGCTGGCCTTGGCCACGATCGGCAGGTTCACCCGCGCGGTGTTGGTGATCTTGTTGGTGATGACCGAGGCCGGGGAGACACCGACCAGCGAGATCCCGGCCGAATCCCAGGCGGGCATGATGCCCGGCGCGGTGGTCCAGGTGAAGTTGCCCTCGGCGGGTTTCTCGGTGGCGTGGGCGGGGCTGGCGATTGTTGTGAGGGTTGCGAGCGCTGCGGCGGCGAGCGTGGTTGCGGCGGCGAGCGGGCCGATCTTGCGAGCCATGAGCACTCCAGCCGTGGGGGAAGGTGGCCGATCAACTGTCAGGATAACCCCGTGCCCACCGAATCGAGTGCTGCGAATGGCGGAGACGGCAGGGCTGGCCGTTCGCTCGTGGCCGCGCTGCGCGCGATCGTGGGGGAATCGCAGGTGCTGGACACCCCGGAGTTGATGGAGCCCTACTGCATCGACTGGTCGCGGCGGTGGTCCGGGCCGGCGCTGGCGGTGGTGCGGCCCGGCTCGGTGGAGGAAGTGGCCGCGGTGGTGCGCGCGTGCGCTTCGGTGGGGGTGCCGGTGCTGCCACAAGGTGGGAACACCGGGCTGGTGGGCGGTTCGGTGCCCGCGGCCAGTGGTGAGGGTCAGCTGCCGGTGATCGT
>DASYOJ010000455.1:0-2149 GCA_036007925.1 Candidatus Nanopelagicales bacterium | reverse complement strand
TGACCGAAGTCACCATCGGGGGCGTTGTCCAAGATGATGCCGAGGCGACCATCCGGGCGGTACCAGTAGTACCAGTAGGTGCGATCGATACCAGTCAGGATCGAATCCAAGAACGTGCTCGCGGTCCAGTCGGCTGCCAGCGGACCATCGATGCGGTTGCCCCGGATCTTGCCCGGGCCCCGGATGCCGTAGTTCACCTCGGTATCCCACAGCTCAATGCGATCGGGAACGCGTGCCTTGTTGATGTCCCGGGTTCACCCGATCAACGAGGCGAAGGCGATCTGCCGGGGTGCCGTTGCCCTTGGGGTAGGTGTGCACCGCGATCGCATCCACCGGCCAGTTCATCTTGCGCAGCTCGCGCAGGTAGGCCGGGAAGAACTTGTTGTACCGCTTGGTCAAGCGGACCGTGGTGCTCGCGGCAACAACATTGGCCGTTGGGTCATAACGCTTGATGATCCGGTACGCGTCACGGGTCAAGCGGGCCATCTGCTTGGGGGAGCCGTCGTAGAAGTCCTTGAGATTAGCTTCGTTCCAAATTTGGTAGGCGTCGATGCTGTCGCCATAGCGCTGCACCACCGTGCGCACCCAACGCTTCCAGTCCTTGGGCTTCGGGGTGGCCGCACCCGTGCCGTTATAGGGGTAGTTGCCCTTCTTACGGTCCTTCTTCTTCTGCGCCCACTTCGGTGTAGAACCAAGCACATAGGTGATGGACATGTTCTGCGCGTTCGCGCTGGCGATGGCGGCATCCATGCCGTTCCACCAGAACGTGTTGCGCTTTTGCTGCACCTGCCCCCAGGCCACACCTGAGTCCCATAGGCGCACGGTGCCGATGTTGGCGTTCGGCTTCTCACCGTTGGCGATCTGCGGCACGTGCATACCGAACTGGACATCCGGAACCGGGTTCGCGGCAGTGGCGGCCGGAGCGGCTATCGCGCTGGAGCCCAGGAGGGCAACACTGGCGATGGCGGCGGTGAGTGCTCGACGCATGGGGGAAGGCCTTTCGGTGAGAGGTCAGATCAGGGCCTGGTGGCGTGCAGGCAGGCTAACCGAGGATCGGTGCTTCGTGGGTCATTGACGAGGGGCATGGCGGGTTTTCCGCCGCCCGGGGTGTGCTGCTCGCCTCAGGGTTTGCGCAGGACATACAAAGATTGGCCGTCCGTTTCCCGGCCGTATACGAAACGATCCACCGCCATGCCGGCCGCGGCCACGAGCGCCTCGAAGTGCTGGCGGGCAAAGCGCGTGCAGTGCAGCCGGCCCTTCCACTCCAGCGGGCCATAACCTTCGGGGTTTTCTTCCCAGTCCGGCACGCCTTCTTCCACGAAGCAGGTCACGAACGCCTTGCCATCGGTGCTCAGGGCCTGGCCGATCAACTTCAGGTAGGCGGCGGTGTCCGCATCGTTCATGTGGGAGAAGACCGAGTACGCGTAGAAGACATCCACGCTGTTTGGTTCGGCCGCCAAGGTGCGATCGGGTAGCCCAGCAGGGTTGTAACGCTCGTTGGCCACATCCACGCAGGTGAAGCGAAAACCCTCAGCGGTCAGGTTGGTGCGCGCCCAGTCAATGAGATCGGGCTGGACATCCACCCCGTGGTAGTCCGCTATCCGGCCGTCCTTGTAGTGCTCGCGGATGCCGATGGCCAGGCGCCCGGCGCCGCAGCCCCAATCCAGCAGCCGAGAGTTCTGGGTTAAGCCGGCCAGGCGCTCGAGGCGCTTGACGTCGCGGACAGCGGTGCGGATGAAGGCGTCGTCGTTCTTGAAGTGCTTGCCGCCCATCCGGTACTTGCCCGGGGGCAGGGGCGTCTTCTTTCTGCGAATCGACGGCACGCTTGCAGCCTAGTCGGGGCTAATACGCACCACTTCGGGTGAGAACGGCCTGCACCGTGCGCAGCAGGATCGCCACGTCCGCGGTTACCGACCAGTTCTCGATATAGAGCAGGTCGAGTTCAACGGCGTCATCCCAGGAGATGTCCGAGCGGCCAGCAACCTGCCACAGGCCCGTCATCCCTGGCTTGGCCAGCAGGCGGCGCGCATCGGAACTGCGGTAACGCTCGACATCGTCTATCGGGTGCGGGCGCGGGCCCACCAAACTCATGTCACCGCGCAACACGTTGAACAACTGCGGCAGTTCATCCAGCGACCAGCGGCGCAAG
>DASYOJ010000454.1:0-2873 GCA_036007925.1 Candidatus Nanopelagicales bacterium | reverse complement strand
TATCCGAACGAGCAGGAAGATTTCGTGAGGAAATCACCGTCGAAGCCGGTCACCATGGACAGCCTTGCCTGGTCAAGCGTCGATTCCCAATTAGCGGAAAAAGAGTGCACCGTGTTTCACTGTTTTTGATGGCAACCCCATCGATCGAAACAACTCAAGGAGATTACATGAAAGTTTCGCGACGAGCTGGTGTCGTTGCAGCAGCGGCTGCACTCACTCTGACGCTGGCGGCCTGTGGTGATTCCACGGACGAGGCGTCCAGCGAGCCCACGGAAACCGTGAGCGAAGAGATGGCAGAAGAGTCCGAAGAGATGACTGAAGAGTCCGAAGAGATGGCAGAAGAACCTGCCGGAGTCGGAACAGTCGTCGATGTCGCCGCTAGCACAGATGGTTTCGGCACTCTGGTGACGGCTGTCACCGAGGCTGGTTTGGTTGACACTCTCAACGGCGAAGGTCCGTTCACGGTCTTTGCACCAACGGATGAGGCGTTTGCGGCTTTGCCACCTGGTGTTCTCGATGCCCTGCTTCTCCCGGAGAACCAAGAGACGTTGGCGAAGATCCTCACGTACCACGTCGTTCCCGGTCAGGTGCTGGCTGCAGACATTGCTGACGGCGATGTTGCCACTGTGGAGGGACAGACAATCGCTCTGTCGACTGCCGACGGTGTCACCGTCAATGGCGCGACCGTGATCCAAGCTGATGTCGTTGCCGACAACGGTGTGATCCACGTGATCGATTCGGTGATCCTGCCCCCGGATGTAGATCCGGAAGCACTACTGGCTGAATAGTCCAAGCATGAGTCCCCCGGCAGCGTGAACCTCGCTGCCGGGGGACTCATGCTTTCTGGGGTAGAACGAAGCAGCACGACGCAGCCTCGCAGCCACTAGTCATTCGGTGACGGTCACTACACTCCGGAGATGACGAAGAAGGCTTGGTTTGTTGTCGCACTTGTAGCCGTACTCATGGGAACGACCGGTTACGCGATCGGTGCGCGAACCCAAGGAAGCTCGTCGGCTAGCGGCGAACAGACCTCCAACTGGCTTTTCAGCCAAACTGCTGACGCTGGTTCCATTGCGCCCAACGGCGACGACACCTGGACTTTGACGCTGACCGACGTTGATCCGGTTGTCTTGGGCTTCACGGATCGGCCGCTCCGCGATGCGCAGGCCGGGACCGTCGAGCGGCTGGTGGAGGGGTGGTCAGCGATGTTCGCTGATTCCAATCCGAATGGCGTTGTGGTTGCGCATAACGACAGCGGGGACACCAACTCGACCGTCGTCGAACTCATGGATCCGAAGCTGAACGGATCCACGATGACCTACTCAGTCCGTGTGCTGACCAACGAAGGCGGACAGGCTGAGCCTGGTGCGACTTATAACTTCGAGCAGGTGTCGGTCTTCATTGACGACGTCTCAGTCTCTAGTTGGTCCTGCGAGAACCCGAATAGTGGTCCGATCGATCCACCCGGTGTTCTCAATGCACCGATTGCGCCGCTTCCGTGGCGAGCCGAGTGTGAGGCCAAAGGCGGATTCCCGGTACCGCAGCAAGGCTAAGGAATAGGAAGTGGCCAGGGACGGGATCGAACCGTCGACCTTCCGATTTTCAGTCAGACGATGTCGGGCGAATTGGAAGCGCGGTAACGCGGTATTCCGTTGGCGTAAGTGTTACCAGGGCGCCGTCTTGTAGGTAGCTAGTCGTGGCCTCAATCGCGTCGATCAGCTGCTTCTTGATGTCGTTCGGCAACGTGGCGTGCGCACGGATCTGGATCACGCTCGGTAAATCCTCCCCGCGCAACGCAAGGAGCGTTCCGAAGTCCAGGTCTTGCGTGATGATTACCCAACCGCCTCGACGCGCGAAGTTAATAATTTCACTATCGGGCGCATCGGGGCGTCCAACACGGCTCCAGTGCTCCACCTCATGACCCGCAGCAGTCAGAGCATCGCGCCACAAAGGAGTGAGGTTCATATCCAGCAGGATTCTCATGCCGGAAGCGAGATCTCTACCTCTTCAGACCGCCAGGCGGCGTAGGACAAGGCTTGAGAGATGTCCTCCGCTGTCACGTACGGGTAGGCATCGATGATTTCCTGGGTGGACTTGCCTGCCGCCACAAGTCCCACGAGGGCACCGACAGTCACGCGCGTGCCTTTGATACAAGGCTTACCTGCCATTACGGACGGATCCCGCGAGATTCGATCGAACTCGTTCATATTGGGAGTGTACGGCGGGCGCTAAGAGCCGGAAGAGGTGTGGCCAGGGACGGGATCGAACCGTCGACCTTCCGATTTTCAGTCGGACGCTCGTACCAACTGAGCTACCTGGCCGTGTGACCAGCCCCCTGTGGACTGGCCTAGCGACCCCGACGGGACTCGAACCCGCGACCTCCGCCGTGACAGGGCGGCGCGCTAACCAACTGCGCTACGGGGCCTCATGGTGAGGCTGCGTCCCCAACGGGATTCGAACCCGCGCTGCCGCCTTGAAAGGGCGGTGTCCTAGGCCGCTAGACGATGGGGACCGAGAACCTTCTTGTCGATCTCCGTCGACTCCGAACGCCGTCGGTGACCGAGAAAGCATAGGGCAAGTCACTGCACCTGAGAGCACCTGGGTGGCGCCCCCGGATTCAGGGGTGAAGATGGTGACATGGTCGAGCTTGGTGAGGACGAATTCGACGAGCTCGTTTCTGAGGCTCTCGACACCCTCCCCCCGGGACTGGCCCGGTTGATGGACAACGTAGTGGTGTTTGTCGAAAATCAGAAACCCGGACGCCCGGGGCTGCTGGGGCTGTACGAAGGGGTGCCGCTGACCAGCCGCGGGCACTACTACTCCGGTCACCTCCCTGATCGGATCACGATCTATCGCCTGCCCATCCGCCGGCG
>DASYOJ010000453.1:0-1637 GCA_036007925.1 Candidatus Nanopelagicales bacterium | reverse complement strand
TGATGACGATGGTGATGCCTTCATCGAGTTCGGTGAGGTCGGATTCGGTGACGATCGCGGCGATTTCGACGATCTGATCGGTCGTGGGGTCCAGGCCGGTCATTTCGCAGTCAATCCAGACCATCCGGCCGTTTGGTGCTGCGTTTGCTGTTTCGGCTTGTTCCTCGCTCACCTCTCCACCCTAGAGGGGCGCCACGAGTGTCTGTTGCGGAGCGTCAGTCGCCGAGCCAGCGCACCAGATCTGATTCGGTGACGATTCCCACAAGGCGGCCGTCGGCTTCCAGTACGGGGACCGCTTCGCTGGTCGCGTGCGCCATGACATTCGCTGCCTCGCGAGGGTCTGCTTCGGGTCCGATCGAGGCGACCGGCACACGGGCTAGGACGTCGCTGACGAGTCGAGAAGAAAGATGCTCGGCTGTTGCCGGAACTTCGGCGAGGATATTTCGGTCGCTGAGGATGCCCACGCTTCGCCCCACCTTGTCGATCACCACGAGGTGGCGAAGGCCGGAGACGAACAGCAATTGCCAGGCATCCCACAGGGACTCGTCAACCTCCACGGTGAGGACAGGTTGGGACATGATGTCGCGCACGAGGACTTTGCTCGGCGTTGATGCAGGGGCTGTCATGTTCACTCACCTTCCTTCGTCGGGGGGTGGGACAACGAGAACGGGGATATCGGCTTTGTGGAGTACGGCGTTGCTGACCGAACCGAGCACGGCTGACAAGAAGGCGCCGCGCCCCCGGGTTCCCACCGCGATCATCGCCGCATCAGATGCGTGTTCGAGCAGGGCTTTGGGTGCCGACCCTCGGACCAGGTGTTCGTGCAGTGTCACATCCGGGTAGCGCTCGCGGTAGCCGGCGAGAACTTGGGCGGACAGGCGTACCTCGTCCTCAGCGACATCGGCTACCGGCAGGGGGACCACTCCTTGGGGGCTTTCGATGAGTTCGTAGGCGGGGATGTCCCACGCGTGCACGGCACTGAGGTCCCACCTGTGGAAACTGGCCATCTCGAATGCAGCCTCAAGCGCGGCCTCGGAATTGGACGAGCCGTCGATGCCGACCACGATCGAGCGCGCATCGGCTCGGGGCGCTCCACGCCACACTACGACGGGGCATTGGGAATTGGCCGCCACCTGTGAACCGACCGAGCCGAGGAGCAATCCGGTGAAGCCGCCGGTGCCCCGGGAACCTAGGACCAGCATGTGGGCAGACTTTGATGCCTCGATCATCAGTGATCCTGGCGTTGCGATATCGACGGTGACATCGATGTCGTCCCCGGGAAGTTCGCCGACCATTGCCTGGAGACTTTCGAGGGCGTGTCCGCGCAATTCATCGAGAAAGTCCAGCGCCGGCGGGATACCTAGCCCCCCGACGGTGGCTGCCGGAAGGACAGCGCTGGCCAACGTCAGGCCGCGCCCGCGAATGACCGCCTCGTCGGCTGCCCATCGGGCGGCGGCGTGCGCGGGTTCGGATGCATCGACGCCGACGACGATGCGCTCGGCCCACGCGGGTGATTGCTGATCAGCCATGCACTCCAGCATCCCTGCTGGAGCCCCCATCGGGAATAGGAGGGGGGCCCAGGAAGTAGGGACTTTGGTCCCTACTTTGCTCGGGTGTCCGAGGGTCGGGTCAGCGCT
>DASYOJ010000452.1:0-7852 GCA_036007925.1 Candidatus Nanopelagicales bacterium | reverse complement strand
GACGGATGTTTCCCCGGTGATCATCGGCGCATCTAAGTGCTCGCTCAGCTCGGCGAGTTGTTCGAGATACTGCCCGATGACCAGCACCTGTTCGCCGGAGTGGCGCGCGATGATCTGGTCGACGAGTTTGTTCTTCTCCGGCGTGCAGGCAGCTAGCCGGTACTTGTCCTCTGGCTCAGCCATCGCGTAAACCATGCGGTCAGGTTCGGGCATGTCCACGCGCACTTCCACGCAGTCGGCGGGTGCGATGTAACCCTGGGCTTCGATCTCCCGCCAGGGGGCGTCGTACCTCTTGGGTCCGATCAACGAGAACACATCGGACTCACGTCCGTCTTCACGGACCAAGGTGGCGGTCAGTCCTAGCCGACGCCTGCTTTGGATGTCGGCGGTGAAGCGGAAGATAGGTGCGGGTAGCAGGTGGACTTCGTCGTAGATGATCAAGCCCCAGTCCCGCGTATCGAAGACTTCCAGGTGTGGGTAGATGCCTTTGCGCTTGCTGGTAAGGACTTGGTAGGTCGCGATGGTGACCGGACGAATCTCCTTCTTCGACCCGGAGTACTCGCCGATCTCGTCGGGGGTGAGTTCGGTTCGGCGCAGGAGTTCCTCGCGCCATTGCCGCGCGGCGACGGTGTTGGTGACCAGGATCAACGTGGTTGCCTGCGCGAGGGACATCGCCAGTGCGCCGACGATCGTCTTACCCGCACCGCACGGAAGAACAACGACACCCGAACCGCCGTACCAGAACCCATCGGCTGCTTCGACTTGGTAGTCGCGCGGCTGCCAATCGGTAGTGTCGAGGGCGATCGAGTGGCGTTCACCATCCACATAGCCGGCCACATCCTCTGCCGGCCAACCGAGTTTGACCAGCGCTTGCTTGAGGTGTCCGCGCTCGCTGGGATGCACCATCACTGTCGTTGCATCGAGCCGTGTGCCGAGCAGTGGTGCGATCTTCTTGCTGCGCAGCACTTCTTCGAGGACCGCGGTGTCGATCGCTTGGAGAACCAGACCATGCGCGGGATCGTTGGCTAGCTGCAAACGGCCATATCGAGCCATGGTCTCGGCTACGTCGATCAAGAGTGCGTGCGGAACCGGATACCGCGAGTAGCGAATAAGGGTGTCGATCACTTGTTCGGCATCGTGTCCGGCCGCGCGGGCATTCCACAGACCCAAGGGTGTGAGCCGGTAGGTGTGGATGTGTTCGGGTGCGCGTTCGAGTTCGGCGAAGGGGGCGATCGCCTTGCGGCAATCGCCGGAATCTTCGTGTTCCACTTCAAGGAGCAGCGTTTTGTCGCTTTGGACGATAAGTGGGCCATCGGTCATGGTGAGCCCTCAGTGAGGTTCTGAAGAAGCCCGGCGAGGAGTCGGGAGCGTTCGTCCATAGCTGCTATCGAAGCCCATTCATGTTCGGCGTGCGCACCGTCCCCTACGGCACCTAATCCATCGAGGGTTGGCACGCCGGCGGCGGCGGTGAGGTTGCCGTCGCTGGCTCCGCCCACTGCGCACTCGTGCAGTTCGGGTAGTCCAAGTGCCGCTGCAACCTGCTGTGCGCGGGCGAACAGTTCCGCGGAGGTGGTTTGTTCGAGTGCGGCCCGGTCGATGCCGCCCTCGATCGACCAGGTCGCCTCAGGGTGCTGCAACGCCCAGCCGCGCACGCGGGCATCGACGCGTTCTTGTTCGGCTCGGGTCCACGCGCGGACGTCTACTGTCAGTTTTGCTTCCGCAGGAACCGTGTTGGCCGTATTGCCGGAGACGAGCACGGTAGGAGTAACCGAGGTTCCGGCCCCGGTGTCGGCCCAGGTAATCGCCTCGGTGATGAAGTGCGCGGCTTCCACCGAAGCGTTGATGCCCCGCTCGGGTTCCAACCCAGCGTGCGCGGCGCGTCCGCGGAACGTGAGGTGATACCAGGAAGTGCCCTTGCGTTCGGTCTTGATGGCACCGTCAGCCGACGGTTCGAGGACGAAGACCCCCTGGCAGTCGGCGACCGTCTCGGCGATGAGTGCACGAGAGGCCAGTGAACCGGTTTCCTCATCGGTGGTCAGCAGCATGCCGATCGATCCGTCGGCGCGGGCCCCGAGGTGGGCTAGGGCTGCCCAACCTTGCACCACGCCCGTCTTCATATCGAAAACACCCGGCCCGGTCATTCGGTCGCCCTCGACTGCGAAGGGGATACGTGCGAGGGTGCCTATCGGCCACACCGTGTCGAGGTGACCGAGGAGTAAGAACCGCGGCCGATCTGGGCCCCACCGCCACACCGGACGCCCCTGGTGTTCCCCGATGCGGCCTGGGTCGACCAGCCACTGCCGGGCCAGCGCATCGGCCTTTTCCACGACGGCGCGGCACGCCTGGATGTCCTCGGTAGGCGATTCGATTTCTACGAGCGCTCGGACGCCTTCAATGAGAGAACGCGAAGTATCCCCGGTGTCCATGGGTACCTCCTCGCTACCGTGCAACCGTGAGCGTTGTCGATGATGCGTGGCTGGCTGCCACGCAGGCCCAGCAGGCCGCCGGTGTGCGGATCCGAACCCTGGATGACCCTAATGACCAGGCGGTTGCGGTGCGAATCTTCGATCAGGTCTGGCCTCCAGAATCTGGGGCCAGCCACATCAAGTCCAATCTCCTGCGCGCGATGATCTACTCGGGCGGGTATGTATCTGCTGCGTATGCAGACGACGCCCCCGTCGGTGCAGCCCTCGCACTCGTCGGTCGGCATCGCGTGGACCACAGCAATAATCCGGCTACGACGTCCTGGCACACCCACTTGCATTCACACATGGCAGGAGTGCTCGATAGTTACCGCAACCGCAGCATCGGAACCGCTATCAAGTTGCACCAACGCGCTTGGGCGCTGTCGCAGGGCATCGACACGATCGTGTGGAGCTTCGATCCCTTGGTGCGGCGTAACGCCCGGCTGAACGTGCAAAAACTCGGTACCCAGGTTCGCGGTTACGAAGCGAACTTCTACGGTGAGATGGACGATGCGATCAATGCGGGGGATCCTTCCGATCGGGTGTTTGCCTGGTGGTTGTTGGACAGTGATGCGGCAATCCGTGCGGCGCAGTCCCCACTACCGGCGATCCGAGCAGCCGATTTCCCTGCAGCTCGCATCGTTGCGACCCCCCGTGACATCGTGGCTCTGCGAGGCGAATCCCCGCAAGAAGCCCAGCGCTGGCGCATGCAGGTGCGTGAGCAGTTCCTCGCAGGCATAGATGCGGGACTGTCGGTTGTGGGACTTGACGAAGATGGTTCCTATGTCCTGGCGAAGGAAGGTACGCAGTGACGATCGATGCCCTCAGGTTGCACTCCTTGGAGATCCCGTTGGTGCGTGCTTTCCGGACGAGTTTTGGCACCCAGCACGTACGCGATGTTGTGCTGGTAGAAGCAATTCATTCCGATGGAACGCGCGGGTGGGGCGAATGCGTCACCTTGGGCTGGCCGGGCTACAACTCGGAGTACACCGCAGGCGCGGTGCGACTCATCGAGGAGTACCTCGCTCCTATCGTGCTCGGTAAGGAATGGGAGCCGGTTCAGCTGCGTAACGCACTGGAGGTGATTCGCGGTCACCACATTGCGAAGGCCTCGGTGCATACGGCGGTCTTGGATGTGTGGCTGCGCAACCGCTCGCAGTCTTTGGCCGACTTCCTCGGGGCAGAACGCGGCGCGGTGGAGTGCGGGGTGAGTGTGGGTATACCGACGTCGGAGACCATCTCGGAACTGCTGGAGGAGGTCGGTAGTTACATCGAGGCTGGTTACCGCCGCATCAAGTTGAAGATCGAACCCGGGTGGGATCTTGAGCCGGTAGCGGCAGTGCGGGAGCGATGGCCGAAGATCCCACTGCAGGTGGACGCCAACCAGGCGTATCGCCGCGAGGATGCCCAGCACCTGGCACAGCTTGATGATTTCGATTTGCTACTCATCGAGCAACCACTCGGCGAAGAGGACTGGTGGGGTCACAAACTCGTGGCCGATGCATGCACGACGCCCATATGCCTTGATGAGTCGATCCTGTCGGTGGAATCAGCGGAGAGTGCCCTGGAGTTCGGGGCTGCGTCGAACATCAACATCAAGCCCGGTCGGGTCGCTGGCTTCCTGCAGTCCAAGG
This sequence comes from Candidatus Nanopelagicales bacterium, assembly GCA_036007925.1. GTDB lineage: Bacteria > Actinomycetota > Actinomycetes > S36-B12 > S36-B12 > S36-B12. Next base: position 3,753 of record DASYOJ010000452.1, on the reverse strand, counting down.
AGATCCATGATCTTTGTTACGACCGCGGTATCCCGGTGTGGTGCGGTGGGATGTTGGAAACCGGTATCGGACGTGCCGCGAATCTTGCCCTGGCGGCTTTGCCGGGCTTCAGGTTGCCGGGAGACACAAGTGCATCTGATCGCTACTACGCGCAGGATGTGACCGAGCCCTTCGTCCTTCGCGACGGTCTGCTCGATGTGCCGAACAAGCCAGGTATCGGTGTCGATCCGTTGCCCGCGGTACTCGCTGAACGGACCGTCCGCACGGTGGAGTTAGTGGCGGACTAGGCGCTGATGCGCACGGTCGCAACCCCACCGATACGCGAGATAGCGAAGGTGCGCACCTGCTCATCGTGATGGTCGTAGGCGGTGAGCGAGCCGCCGCCGAGCCGAATCGGATCCACGAGCAACAACCCGGTGCTGCCATCAGATTGCGCGTGGGAGATACGCACCGTTTCATGATGGTCGATCGAATAGCGCAACGCAGCGACGACCGCCGCGCCTTCCATGGCGGGCACTTCCGATCCTTCGAGTTCGGCCACTATGTCCGGCACGCTGCGTTCCTCCCGGGCACGCAGCACATCGAGTGCTTTCTCGACCCGGGCGCTCGATGCCTCGATGTGGGTTCGACGAACCGGGGTGGGTTCGGCGGGAGCACGGTGGCTTGATCGGGCTGGTGGAGCCTGTCGGGCTGCGTCGGCTAGTAGGTACGCCACTGGCTGGGGCACCGGCGCCCGCGAGATCTCCTCGAAGAACTCCTGCCAGGATGAAATCTCGGGATCCATACTCAGGCCCCGACGCAGTGATGCATTCGTGAGTCGAAAGACCGTCGCGTGACCGCGAGATTCAACATCGGCAATAGCCCGCAAGCGTCGTCCTACCTCCGGACGAAGCGGTCCCGGCGCCACGATCGTGTGGTCGCCTTGGATGTGGACGGCATCCACCTCCGAGGCCAAGTGCTGCGCGATAGTCGATGCCACCGTTGCCGTGGTGGCATCGGTGGCCAAAGCCACACCTGCATCGGTCAACACCCCATCGACCACGATTCCTAGATGCTGCGCCTCGAGCCAGCTGGCGGTCAGCGCATCGGTGCGCTTGCTGCCGCGGCGGCGCGGCCAACGAAAGTCCACTACCTCGATGACGGTCTCCAGATCGCAGCTCTGGGGAGCATCCAGCAAGGCGGTCAACAGATGGGAGCGCCAAACCCGGACGAAAGCGTGATCGTTACCCAGGAGTGCGCGGGTGCTCGTGGTCGCGGGACGTTGCTGCCACACGCGAGCGATCTTCGCCCAACGTTTCGCAGCTGGCTCGTTCGACCAGTTCTCGAACGCCTCGGTGGGCATCCAGCCGATGTCCGATCCGGTTGATCCTTGGGCGATCAAGCCGGCGGACCAGGCCAGGTCGAGGGCCGTCGTGACCTGCTCACGCGGGGTATCCAAGGTGTCAGCAAGGGCATCAAGAGCCCGGGCCGACAACCCACCGGAACGCAGCACCGGTCCGGGTTCACGGCTCCACCGATCCGCGATCTCCTCCATGGTTCCGATGAGACCTTGAGCCACAGCACCGCCGTGCGCTGACGCGCTGGCTCGCAGCGCCGCGTCGATTATCGGTCCTTGGCAGGTGGGCGCCGGCCATTGCGGGACGGGTGCGGTTGCCACTTGGTCGCGCACAGATGTCACGACGTGTATGCGCTCGGTTGTCCCCCACAACACCGCAGCTGCGTGCAGATTCTCGATCGCGCGATGCGCATCGGTCCGAATGGAGTCCACACCGACGGCCTCGACGATCGCGGCGAGAATCTGCTCAGCCGACGTGGGCTCGTCCGTGGTGAGTTCACTAGCGATCCGAAGGGCGTAGTGGTGGATGCAATCGACGGTGTCCAGGTAGCGGGCGATGGACGGGCTGGTGGCCGCCCGGGTGGTCAGCGCCCGCATGTCCGAGGGCACCGGGTGCAACAGATCCGGGCGTGCGCGCAGCAGGGCCGCGAGTTGATCGTCGCTGCGCCCGCGGAGATCCTCGGCCAGCGTCTTGGGCTGCGCCGATGGTGCGTGGGACATCCGGCCTACGTTACGCCGCTGCCGCGCCGGGATCGGGCGGAGCGGATCAGACCGATAAGGACGAGGGCTAAGCCGGCTCCGGTCAGCATGGATAGGAACCACCACAGCCCGGACATCTGCCAGGACGGGACGAACAGCGGGGTGATCGCCACCACGGTGCAGGCCAGTCCGAGCACGGTCACGGCGATCCCCACCCTCAGCAGGCGGTCTCCCGGGGCCGTGTCCATGGCCCTAGTATCGCGTGAGGCAGTCATCTCGGCTGCCTGGACGTAGCACCGTCAGCGAGGAGAACACCGTGCCGACCGGAACCGTGAAGTGGTACGACTCCGAAAAGGGCTTCGGTTTCATCACCGCCGAAGAAGGCGAAGACGTCTTCGTGCACGTGTCCACGTTGCCGGACGGTGTGGCGGCCCTGCGCCCAGGGACGAAAGTCGATTTCGGTGTCGTTGACGGACGCCGCGGCAAACAAGCGTTGTCGGTGACCATCTTGGAAACCCCGTCCGTTACCAAGAGCACGCGTAAGCCCGCGGACGATATGGCGGTGATCGTCGAAGACGTCATCAAACTCCTCGACGGAGTCTCCGGGCAGTTGCGTCGGGGTAAGTACCCGTCCGACGACATGGCCCGCAAGACCGCAGCGGTGCTGCGCGCCGTTGCCGACGACCTCGACATCTAGGCGCGTTCGAGTCGGAAGACCCAGATTCCCTTGGATGCTTCACCGCGTCCGGCCACCACTTGCAGTAAGACACCCTCCGATGGCAACTCCTGCAGATCGGGGTAGGTGAACCGGAAGTAGGTTGTCTCGAGTGGGGTGCTGGTGAGCCGTTGCTGACCGATGACCGGGGTCCAGCCTTCTTCGGCCACCTTGGGATCGACACTGATGCCGATGGTCTCCCCGGGCAGGACCGGGATGCGGGCTACGCCCTCGCCGGTGCTGGCCTCGGTGATGACGTCCTGGGCGCAATCACCAGGTTCGAGGGAATCGGCCTCGAACGCCCAGCACACCGCCTGCCGATACTCAGTGCTGGTTCCGGAGAACACCGAGACGCCCGGTGCCGGCTTATCGCAAGCTGTCAGCAGCAAGCCGGTAGCGGCGCCTAGAGCCGCAAGGGTGGCCCATCGACGAGGGGTGGAAGCCGAGCGTGATCGCATACCCCGACAGTACCGGGCCACCTGGAATGGACCGTCTATCACCGGTGGGCCACAATCGTCTCGTGGCTACGACAACGAGCATGACCGCGGCGCCCCGCGTGGATGCTGTTCTTCGCGATTCTCGCGACCTCGCGCACGATTCCGTGGTCGATGAGGTGGGAGCCGCATTGGTCGGGGAGTACGTCGACTTCGCGATGGATAGCGAACGCCTGGGTACCCACACCTTCGGTTGCGCCGACCCCGCCTACGTCGGTTGGCGCTGGGCGGTCACCGTGGCGCGCGCCCCGCGCGCCAAAGCGGCAACGGTTTGCGAGATCGTGTTGCTGCCGGGTCCGGATTCTTTGTTGGCTCCCGAATGGGTTCCCTGGAGCGAACGCATTCGGCCCGGTGACCTCGGTGTTGGTGATGTGTTGCCGACCCCGCCAGATGATGAGCGGCTAACTGCGGGCCTAACAGGCAACGACGAAATCGATGTGATCATCGATCGTGACGAACCACGGGGCCTGACAGGTTGGGAAGCAGGTCTGACTCGGCCACGGAATCGA
>DASYOJ010000451.1:0-7792 GCA_036007925.1 Candidatus Nanopelagicales bacterium | reverse complement strand
ACCGGCGATCCGCCAGTGACTGGTGCCGAGTACGAGGTTGCCTCGATCGTGGCTTCCCCGGAGACCAACGGCGCTAGCGCGCTGCGCGCGCCTTCAGCCTGGTCGGGATCTTGCAAGGTGATCTCCAAGCGGTCGCCGCCGATCTCGTCTTTGAGTTGGCTTGATGTGCCGTGTGCGATCACCTTGCCGTGGTCGATCACCACGATGTCGTCGGCCAGTTGATCGGCTTCGTCGAGATACTGGGTGGTGAGGAGCACTGTGGTGCCCTCCGCTACGAGTTCGGTGATGACGTTCCAAAGACCAATACGTGATCGTGGATCAAGCCCAGTGGTCGGCTCATCGAGGAACAAGATGCCCGGCTTGGCGATCAGACTTGCCGCGAGGTCCAACCGGCGGCGCATACCGCCGGAATACGTCTTGGCTGGACGGTTGGCCGCATCGGTCAGTTCGAACTTCTCAAGTAATTCATCTGAGCGCGACTGCACGTAATTGGCATCGAGGTGGTAAAGCCCACCAAACATCCGCAGGTTCTCTCGACCGGTAAGGAACTCATCGACCGCGGCGTACTGACCCGTCAGCCCGATGGAACGGCGCACATCGTTTGCCTGCTTGGCGACATCGAAGCCCGCCACTTTCGCGCTGCCAGCCGTAGCCTTCAGCAACGTGGCCAGAATCCGCACCGTGGTGGTCTTGCCCGATCCGTTGGGGCCGAGCAGACCGACCACCTGGCCACGCGGAACCACGAGGTCGATGCCGTTGAGTGCTTTGACGTCCCCGAATTCCTTGACCAAGCCGTGGGCTTCGACAGCGTTTTCCGTTGACACAACCCTGAACAGTACGCCCGTGCTTGCGGGCGCAGATCCGGTGGTCAACGACTAGCCGAAGAGCTCGTCTGGCCAGACTTCGTCCAGAGTCGAATTTTCGCCATCTTCTGCTAGCGAGGCATCAAAAGCTTCGATGTCTTCCCACTCCTCGGAGGCTTCCAGCAGTGTCTCGTAGTGCTCTGGACTGATCAGGACGGCTACGGGATTAGAGCCACGATGCAAGAAGACCGCTTCGGTCGCGGCGAGGTCGATAAGGGCATCGGTGGAGCGCGCCGCTTCACTGACATCTCGGCTGGCCATGTGTCAATTTTGCCAAACGCTGACTGCGAGCGGACTGTCACCCGTCGAGGACCTCGACGTGGTAGCCGGAGGACCGCAGGGCGGACAGGATCTGGTCGCGTTGCTCGGTGCTACGGGTTTCCATCTGTATGTCGATGCGGACATCGCCGATGGAAACGCGGGGGTCGGTTCGGTCGTGGAAGACATCCACCACGTTGGCCTTGTGCTGCTTGAGGACTTCGAGTAGTCCGGCAAGGGAGCCGGGGAAGTCCGGGGTGTGGACACTGATCGACAGGTAGCGGCCGGCGGCGGCCATACCGTGGCGGATGATGCGAAGCAAGACGAGTGAATCGACGTTGCCACCGGAGATGGTGATCGCCACGGGTGGCTCGAAATCACGCGGTGCGTTCATCACCGCGGCCGTGGCGGCGGCGCCCGAGGGCTCGACCACGAGCTTGGCGCGTTCGAGCAACATCAAGACCGCACGGGAGAGCTCGTCTTCACTGACCGTACGGAACTCATCGACGTATTCCTGGACGAGTTCGAAGGGCACGTCCCCCGGTCGGGCGATGGCGATGCCATCGGCCATCGTGTTCATCTGTTCGCGCGTTTGCGGAGCACCAGCCGCCAGACTCTGCGGATAGGTGGCGGCCCCTTCGGCCTGCACGCCGATCACCTTGACGTCCGGCTTGAGTTGCTTGACTGCGAACGCGACTCCCGCGAGCAGTCCACCACCTCCGGTGCACACGACAACCGTCTTGACGTCGGGAATCTTCTCGACGATCTCCAACCCGAGGGTTCCTTGCCCAGCCACCACGTGTTCGTGGTCGAAGGGATGAATCAAGATGGCACCGGTTTCATCGGCGAAGGCGCGTGCTTCGACGAGTGCTTCGTCGACCGTGGTGCCATGGAAGCGAACATCTGCGCCATACCCGCGGGTGGCCTCGATCTTGGGGATAGATGCATCGACCGGCATGAAGACCGTGACAGCTACACCTAGGAGTTGTCCGGCGAGTGCGACGCCTTGCGCGTGATTGCCCGCGCTAGCTGCAACGACTCCCTTCGCGCGTTCATCATCACTGAGCTGCGCGATGCGGTTGTAGGCACCACGGATCTTGAAGGATCCGGCGCGCTGCAGGTTCTCCGGGATCAAATAGACCGGGCCACCCAGCTGATCACTGAGCCAACGTGCCCCTTGCACTGGTAGGTCCCGCACTACGCCCTGGGCGCGCTCGGCTGCCTGCTGGATATCCCCGATTTCCATCCGCGAATAGTGGCACCTCAGCCGGGTAGTTCGCGAGGTCCTCCGGGTAACTGTTCAGATGGGCTGAGGCGGGCTGAGGAGGCGGCCTGCCTGCCGGCACCGGCTGCCGAGCCCGACCGCCCCGAAGCTGCCCCTCGGTAGCCGCCCCAGCGCCCTCGGGCTGCAGAGTTCTGCCGGTGGAAAGCACGAACCTCGGATTCGCTCTTGCGCAGCACCACTGCCGCCGACGAAGCAGCGCCCTCCGCTCCATCATGCTCGGACATCGCCTGCTCGCGAGCTTGCTGCAAACGCTCGTCGATCCGAGCCACGTAAGCGCGATAGAAGGCCGCCCGAGCGGTTTGCTTGGTGAACTTCTTGGTGACTAGTAGCCCCGTGGAACGCGAACGCACTCGGTAGCTCTCGTTTCGCCACTCCCCGTTCTCGAGATACACCTGGGCAGTGGTGGCCATCTGAACGGATAGCGAGGCAAACAGGGTGTGGGTGATGTCTAGGTCTTGTGGCATTCCGTAGGCGATCACATAGGTGGAGTCCGCAGCGACATCCACCATCGTGAAGTTGTTGTGCGCAACAACTACGAACAGTGACACCAAGTGCGTGTTCGCTCGCTTTCCCTTCTCCCCGATCGTCACGGTTCGGGTGATCGGATCGGCGGGGGTCTCGTCTTCTCTGCGCTTCGCCCGCGCAGTAGCGAGATCGATGCTCGCAAGCGTTGCTAGCGACTGCGCCTTCATCAAGTAGGCGTCCGCTTCGTGTTCGTTATCGGTGCGTTCGGCCTTCATCAGCAGTGCACTGATGCGCTCGATGGTCACACTCATGCCGCCTCCACCAATGGTGCGCCACATGCTGCATAGCCGGTGCGTAGCAGGAGTTCGGCCTCGTGCCCGAGCCGTTCGCGCACGAGAACAAGCATGGCTGCCGTGAACTGCTCATCGTGTTCGGTCGAGCCGCCGGAGGTCACGCATATGTGGTGGCCTATTTCGTGGAGGACAACCGATTCGCGCATCGCCCACGCTTCATTCGTGGGAATGGCGATGACTCCTGCTGAGTAGTGCGCGCGGGTGCCACCTTTGCGGTGCCGAACAGATGGTGGAGTGATGCCGTAGTCGGTGCATGCGCGATCCACGTAGGTGATGACTTCTTCGAGCCGACCGAACCGCAACTGAACCGGGGCTTGCAGGGTGGAGCCGAAGAAATCGACGCTGCCACCGCGGTCGATGAGCGAGGACCACTGGTCCTCGGCGCGGTACACCGCCTGTCGGTGGCGATCCGTCATGAAGCGGTCGGCCAACGGGGAGCGGCATTCGCGGCAGGCCTTTGCATTGCGCCCGCGGCGATCGCACCGAACATGGCAGCACCTAGTGCGCCGGCTTCGTCCACTTCACTGACCTCGAACTCACCGATGGCCGCGTGCTTAGCAGCGAGCACCATTTCATCGTGCACCCATCCGCCGGCGAGCACAGTTCGCTGCCGTGGCGCACTCGCGGCTTCCATGAAGTGCAGTAGCTCTTGCCCGAGATCGACGAGTTGGGTGACGCCCGCCCGCCAAAGGCCGGCGGGGGTGGCGTCGTCGTCGACGCCGGAGATGCTCAAGCCGGTGTGTCCCACGTCGGCGAGTTGAAGGCCAGCAGTGGGGGCAGTTGGGGCAGCGAGCGCCCGCTGGGCGAGATCGGCGCGCTGTTCGAATGTCTCGACTCCGAGGAGTTGGCGGATGCGCTCGAGGGACAAGCCGGTGACCAAGGCACCGAGCACGCACACGTGGTCGGGGATCACGCTCCACAAGACGGCAACATCACGTTCGGCGAGGCGCACGAGCTCCTCGCGAGGCAGCGGTCCTGGCGCGAAACGCAAGAGGGCTTCTGCCGTCCCCATCGAATCGAACAGTGCCCCCGTGGTGGCTGCTCCGCACGCGAAAGCAGCCGACTGGTGATCCATGCCCGTGGCGGTTAGCGCAGCGCCGCGCATGGGATCGGGCACATTGGTCGCATTGCCGCACGGATCACCAGCGATGGTGACCGGCCCGGGGAGCAGGTTGCCAACCAAATCGAGGGTCGCCTGCCAGGGAACCCGCTCGACTACATCGAACAAACCGGTTCGCGAAACCAACGAGATCTCGCTGACTTGCTCACCGCCGAGCCGGTAGACGATCCACTCGGCGATGCTCAGATAGGTGGTTGCAGATTTCGCGGTCGCGACGTTCTCTTGCAGCCACAAGATCTTTGCGACAGAAGGCTTGTTGTTCAGCCGCATGCCGACGTGACCGTGAAAGGTCTCTCGATCGATCGCCTGCTTGATCAGGTCAGATCGCCCACGCGGATCGTGGAAGGCGATGGCCGGAGCCACCGCGTCTCCGCTCGGACCGACGAGTACACCGGCCTCGGCCATGCTGGTGACCCCGATGCCGATCACGCGTCCGTCGCTGGGCCACGTGGGCGCCTTGAGCAGTCCGGCGAGAACCTCGTGGACCCGTGCGATGAGTTGGTCCGGATCCATCTGGGCCTGCGCCCCCGATCGGATCCAGGGAGTCGGCACTGCGGCCTCGGCCAGAACCGAACCGGAGAGGTCGACTGCGAGGGCCTTGACGCGCGTTGTACCAGCGTCGATGCCGACCACCAGCTCGCTCATGGCACTCCTCTCCGACCCCTGATCACGTTCATGGCGAGGATAGGGTGGACCCCTCGGGGGCGCACGCAGATCCGAGCCTGCGAATCTCGTGTGATCATCGATTGATTCACCGAGCCCAAGGAGTTGTCTCGACGTGTCCGACGTTCGCTACCGCCTCAATCGCCTGTTCAACCCCGATTCCGGACGCTGCCTCGACGTGGCGATCGACCATGGCTTCTTTGGCGAGCGCCACTTCCTCAACGGCATCGAAGACCTGTCTAGCGCTATCGACACCCTGGTGGACGCGGCACCAGACGCCATCCAACTCACCCAGGGCCAAGCCCCCAAGTTGCAAAACCACCGTGGTCGCGCTCGCCCAGCTCTCGTGATGCGAACGGACGTGGCGAACGTCTACGGTGCTCCGCTTCCTGACCATATGTTTTCGCTGATGATCCCTGAGCCAGCGAAGCGCGGAGTCCAACTCGACGCCGCCATCATCGTGGTCAACCTGCTCGACCTGCCAGGCCGGCCGGAAGTGCGCGAAGCGTGCGTGCAGAACGTGCTCGATGCTAAGGCCGACTGCGAGAAGTACGGCATGCCCTTGATGGTCGAGCCATTGGTGATGAAGCCCGTCGATCCGGACGGAACCACCGGGTACACCGTGAACGGCGATCTCGATTTGATCTTGCCGATCGTGCGCCAGGCTGTCGAACTGGGCGCAGACGTCATCAAGGCGGACCCCACTGACGATCCCACTGACTACCACCAGGTCGTACGGATCGCCGGCGACGTGCCTGTTCTCGTGCGCGGTGGTGGCCGGGTGCCGGACCGCGAGTTGCTCGAACGCACCGCGGCAGTCCTCGAGCAAGGTGCCGCCGGCATCGTCTACGGCCGCAACATCGTGCAGCACGACAAGCCCGCCGGGATCACCCGCGCCCTGATGGCCATGCTGCACGAGAACGCCTCGGTCGACGAAGCGGAGAAACTGATCGCATGACAGACGTACGCATCGGGATCATCGGGGGCGGCTTGATGGGTCGCGAACTTGCGGCTATCTGCGGACGCTGGTTGCACCTTGTCGACCACCCGGTGCGTCCGTCGTTGGTGGCTGTAGCTGATCTGAATCCGAGCGCGCTCGAATGGTTCCGACAAGTACCAACCATCGAAACTCTCACCGATTCGTGGCAGCAACTGGTGAACGACGACTCCCTCGATGTGCTGTACATCGCAGTACCGCACAACCTGCACGAGGAGATTTATGCGGCCGCCGCGGTGGCTGGTCGGGATTTCCTCGCCGAGAAGCCGTTCGGCATTGACTTCGCTGCCGCCCAGCGGATCGCGGATTCGATCGACGCCGCCGGGGTGTTCGTCCGGGTCAGCAGCGAGATGCCGTTCTTCCCCGGGGCCTTGCGCGCGTACGACCACGCGCGCAGTGGTGCACTTGGTGAGTTGATAGAGGTGCGATCGGCCTTCTTGCACTCCTCGGACATCGACCGGAACAAGCCGATCAACTGGAAACGTCGGGCTGAAACCTGCGGGGAGATCGGCGTGATGGGTGATCTCGGCATGCACGTAGCGCATGTTCCACTGAGGCTGGGCTATGCGCCGTCGTCGATCTACGCCCTACTTGAGGACATCGTCACGCAGCGACCAGCGGCGATCGGATCCAGCGACATGGTGCGCTGCGATACCTGGGACAACGCACTCATCACGATGCGCGGACACGCAGACGAGCGAGCGTTCCCCATGATGTGGGAGACCAAGCGCATCGCACCGGGAAACATGAATACCTGGATCTTCGAAGCGATCGGCATGGATGGCGGGGTTCGCTTCAGCACCCGCACACCCGCCTACTTCGAACGCTTCCACCGGGCCGGCAGCGAGCAGATCTGGGAACAGGTGCAACCGGGGAATATCTCCGCGTGGCCCATGGTCAGCGGTGCCATCTTCGAGTTTGGTTTCGCCGACGCGCTGTTGCAGATGTGGGCGAGTTACCTCGCGGAGCGAGCAGGTGAGCTCGGGGGTAGCTTCGCAACAGCCACGGTCACCGAGGCAGTTGCGGCGCACCGCGTCTTCGATGCCGCTGCGCGCTCCTACCACGAGCACCGGGCCATCGACTGAGGATGCGCTCTTTCGGACGCGTACTGCGACGAACCCCGCTCCTCGCCGATCTTCCGCGCGAGGTTGCAGTTCTGGCAACCATTGCGTTCTTCGTCGCCCTGGGATTCGGGATCTTGATTCCGTCCCTACCCATCTTTGCCAGCACCTTCGGGGTTAACGCCTTCCAGGCGGGAATGGTCATCTCCGTCTTTGCTCTGGTGCGCTTCGCGACCTCCCCGCTCTCCGGCTACTTAGCTAACCGCCTGGGTGAACGCATCGTCTTAAGTAGCGGGCTGTTGATCGTTGCTCTGTCGAGTTTGGTGGCTGGCTTCTCCCAGTCCTACCTGCAACTGTTGCTACTACGCGGAGCTGGTGGGCTGGGTTCATCGATGTTCACGGTCTCGGCGATGGCGCTGTTGCTGCGCGTCACAACCTCCCAGCAACGTGGCCGAGCCTCGAGCGCTTTCCAAGGTGGCTTCCTCTTCGGTGGCGTTGCCGGCCCGGCCGTAGGTGGCCTTGTGGTGGCGTGGTCGATCCGCGCGCCATTCTTCGTCTACGCCGCAACGTTGCTGGTTGCTACCGCCGTCTCCCTTGCCTACTTATCCCGAGTGCGCTTACAAGACCGTGAAGAGCAAGTTGCAAGCGGCCATGCGAACAAGCGGGAGGAACTGCGCGCGGCTTTGAAGGACAAGGCCTACCAAGCAGCCCTCGGTAGCAACTTGAT
>DASYOJ010000450.1:0-7760 GCA_036007925.1 Candidatus Nanopelagicales bacterium | reverse complement strand
CGAATCGATCCCACCGGCGGTCATCGTTTTCACGTCCCGATTCAATGCGCTCGGTAGTCACTACCAAGGAATTGCGTACTCCCTCATGCTCAAGCACGTGGGGGTGTTGATGGCGATGATGAATCTGACCGCGCCGCTTGTTGGTCTGGGATCGGTTCCCCTAGGCCTTGGTGACAGTGACCGGTTTGCGGCTGCCACCGGTCTGGACTACTACCGGCACGGTTCTATCGGAGAACTCGCGTTGTCGCCATTGACTGAATCGTCAGCCACATAGGACCCGGTCGCAAAAGCAGAGTTCACCGGGATCACCACCGGAGACATCCATCGAACTGAGATCTAGATCCTCGCTCGGCAGGACGATGTGAAATGTCGTAGGACCGTTCTCCACGACGACGATCTCAAGGTCATCAGGGATTTCCTGACCGGTTGCTTCCGCGATTGTTGAGCGTGGATCCTCTTTCAGTCTTTCCCGAAAATCCGGATCCTCCATAGCTCGACGAACGAGCATCGACCCGATCGGTGATTCCGAATTGGTTGACGACTTCTTTTCCATTGCGTTCTCCATGCTTTGCGTGTGTTGTCGAGAGGTAAGGGTCAGTACGAAGGACTTTCACAGGCGCAGAGTGGGTCCCAGTAGTAGCCGCCGGACACGTCCATTGACTCAAGGTCAAGGTCGGCACTTGGTAACACGATGTGGAATGTCTTCGGGCCGTTCTCGACGACGACAACGTCGACGTCTTCTGGGACTTCCTGACCGGTTGCTTCCGAGATCGTCGAGCGCGGATCCTCTATCAATCTTTCGCGAAAATCCGGGTCCTCGATTGCGCGGCGGGTTAGCTTCTCCCAGGCACTCGGCATTGATGCGTGTGATTCGTTCATCAGCATAGGGGTGCGTCGGCGCACGTGCCGGTGAGATGCCACGGACCGCAGAAGAATCCACCTGCTACATCGATGTCAGCTAGGTCCAGATCGGAATTAGGCAGCACGATGTGGAAGCTTTTCGGACTGTTCTCTACAACAACGATCTCGATGTCCTCGGGTACTTCCTGACCCGTTGCCTCCGTGATGGTCGAGCGGGGATCGTCGATCAGTCGCTCACGGAAGTCGGGATCCTCGATCGCACGGCGGGTGATAAGCGCCCAGGGGGATTCACTAGCGGGTGGGTTGGAGTCGGTCATTGACGCTCCTTTCGTCGAGCAGGAGGCTAACTACTTCGCGCTGACTGCGCCTAGTTCTGGCGCTCTACTCCCCGTTAGTGAGGGGTTAACCCCTCAAAAACCCTGTTGATCTTGGAGATGGACGGCATAGGAGTTTGGATGAGTCCAACTGAAAGGGGAAATTGTGAGCGACGATCTGCGCACCAACATTTGGACCAAACTTTACGAAGATCCTGATTTTCGCGACCAACTCAAGACCGATCCACGCACAGCTCTCGCAGCGCTTGTCGGTGAGGAACCTCCGAGCGATGTGGAGATCGTTGTTGTAGAGAACGGACCGAAGACGTTCCACATCGTCCTGCCGCCCAGTGACATCAGCATCGAGGAGATGGACGCGACGGTCGGTGGTTTCGGCGGCTGGGCAGATGTGATCCTTCAGCCGATGTTCTAGACCCGGAGTGTGCGCGCGATAGCCGGAGAGCGAGGATCAAGTCGAATGGATCGAAAGTTTTATCAGGAAGTAGCACGACGTGCCCTTGATGATGTGGCCGCTGGCCGCCGGGATCTGCCGAGCTGGTGGGTTTGCTGGGGAATGTGATGGCTGAACCTGAGAGAGATGACACCGTTGTCCGCCGCGCGATGGAGGATCCGGAGTTTCGGGAGCGGTTATTGAGCGACCCTGTTTCCGCGATCGAAGAGGCGGTGGGTATGAGCGTTCCGGACGACGTCGAAATCATCGTCGTCGAGAACGGGCCCAAGACGTTTCATTTGGTCCTTCCGCCTGCAGACGTGACTCTTGAGCAGATGGACGCATTCGTGGGGGGAAGCCTGTTTAACCGCGAGGGGCCACGGATCAGACCCGGTGGTTGGCAGCCACGTTTGGATTGGGACTAATGGGGACGTCGGAAGCAAATGCAAGCAACAACGTTGCCCGTAGGGCCGTGAGTGATCCGGAGTTTCGGGATCGGTTGCTGACGAGCCCCAACGCCGCAGTTGAGGAAGTCACTGGTGTGAGTGTTCCTGATGACGTCGAGATAGTGGTCGTGGAGAACACTGCGCAGCGCTTCCACGTAGTGCTGCCGTCTACGGAACTGGACCTCGCGGCTATCGATCAAGCTGTGGGAGGGTTCGCCGAAGGCTCGCGGGAGTGGCGGCAGGCAGTGGAGTCTGCCACTTCCGCGAATGACCTAGCCTCAATCTTGAGGTCATTTGGCCATGCCCCGTGAAGCGACGAATGGATGAGAAGGGTTGTCCCGCATGACGACGAACAATCGATATGAGTCACTAGTTCATCGCGCTGTTGAGGATCTGGATTTTCGGGAGCGGTTAGTGGCAAATCCTGCCTCTGCGATCCAAGAAGCGACGGGGGTAAGTGTTCCTGATGACGTCGAGATAGTGGTCGTCGAGAACACTGCGCAGCGCTTCCACGTAGTGCTTCCGTCCACGGAACTCAACTCGGCCGAGATGGATCCATCAGCTGGGAACTCCCTCAACTTTGATCCGGAATTTCACCAACTCCGACCTCCGAATGCGAATTGGCTCTTGTCCTGAGGCCGTCTCCCTCTTGTGAGTCGACGACGAATGATCCAGAAGGGTGGACCTGCGTGAGTGCAACCGAGGACTACTCGCGGACGGTGCACGTAGTGCTGCCCGATCAAAGCCTGACGTTGCAGGAACCAGACGAATCGGGTGGTTCGGGCTACTGGAGTTTGCGGGACTTCTTCGATGCTAAGAATCCTGAGATGGGCGTGCGCTGCGCTGGTGGCTTTTACTGAGGTCAAGTGAGGGGGTAGCCCCTCATTATGTGCTCAAACGTGGTGTGCATTCGATGCATCATGGACAGTATCCAGATAGTCGGGTTGACCGACTGAGCCTCCGGATAGGAAGGATGGAGCATGCCGGAACAAAGTTCGTACGAGATCGTGCGGCGGCGAGCTGAGGAAGACCCCGACTTTCGCGAGCGGCTGTTGGCTGATCCCCGCGCCGTGATCGCTGAGGTCCGCGGCGAAGCACTGCCTGAGGACCTAGAGGTGGAGATCATCGAGAACACACCTAACAAGGTGCACCTGGTAGTTCCGGCTGCGGATCTGACCGATGCGGATACAGATGCCGTGGCAGCCGGCGCACGGCATTGCTTCAACTCTGCATGTTTCTAGTCCGGCCCCTACCTCAGATGGAGAGATCGCATGAGTGCAACTGAGGACTACCAATTGGTTATTCGTCGGGCCGTCGAGGATCCGGACTTTCGTGAACGATTGACCGAGAATCCCGCCGGGACGTGGGAGGAGGTGACGGGCACGCCCGTACCCGAAGATGTGAACTTGGTGGTACTCGAGGACTCCTCGCGAACGGTGCACATAGTGCTGCCCGATCCAAACCTGACGGTGCAGGAACTGGACGAGTCCGGCGTGACCGGTGGCTGGACGCGGGACATCGCCGAGAGTCGGCTCAACCCCGATCTTGGGCGGTTTTGCTGTGCGGATATGAGCCACATCGTGTGCGATGACGCGCGAGCTGCAGCGTGGTAGTCGCAACTCGTGCCTAAGGTTGGGGATCCCATCCTTGATCGGTCACGCCACACGCTACTGACGACGACGGCGGGGCAGTACGCAGCGTTGATTACCGATTTGGGTGCCACCGTCGTCGAAGGCGAACTCGCGGTGGCGGTCATTGAGCTGCTGGACGAGCCGATCCTGCAATCTGAACTCATCCAACGTGCCGTCGCTCGGGGACTGGCGAGTGATGAAGAAGTGCTCGCTATCGTCGATCGGCTGAAGACCCGCGGTCTCATTCGAGTTGTCGCCGAACAGCTCGACGCCTCGCCAGCACAGATGTATCGAGACTGGTGGAAGCCCGTTCCGGCGCGGGTTGGTGTGCGAAGCACTGGTGAGGTCCCAGTGTATGCCGTGCGGGCGGCATTGTGGGATATCGGACTCGAACTCTCGGAAGACGAAGACCGTGATTTCGATGTTGCTGTTGTCGACGACTATCTCAATTCGAGTCTCCCCGAGTTGCTTGATGTTCGAAAGGCAACGCTTCTCGTCCAACTCGCCGGTCCGCGGCCGACGATTGGTCCGTGGTTGGGAGCAGGTGGTCCGTGCATCGAGTGCTTGCAGACTCGGTTGCGTTTCAATCGTTCTCGCGATCTTGCACTGATAGGGGATGAGGAATTCGGGTCGCTGACGCGCGGATGGACGACAGCCACGGCCCACCACGGTGCAGCGGAGACAGCATGGGAGGCGCATCGGTACGCCTCCGGCCGGCGCCAGATCGGTGCGCGAACCGAGATGACCGTGATCCACCACAGCAGCGGAGAGCGCCGGCAGCACGCTGTGGTCCGAAGGCCCCAGTGCCCACGGTGCGGTGAGTCGCTCAGTGTTGACGCTCCGCATTGGGATGTACGGATTTCCGAGACGCCGCTTCGCGCTTTGGCCGATGGGTCGCACCGTGCGATGAGCGCCGAGGAAACGATCGAGCGCTATCGGCATCTGATCAGCAGCCGCACGGGAGTGGTGGAGTACCTGACTGATGTGGACCCTTCGGATAACCCCGTTCATGTTGTCGATTCCGGGACCAACTACGCAACTGTGCGACCGGGCGGGAGCACCCTGGGGTTCCGGCAACGTGCCGGGGGTAAGGGAACCACGCCCGCGCAGGCGCGGGCCGGGGCGCTCGCTGAAGCGATCGAGCGGTTCAGTGCTGTGTACACCGGTGAGCAGCCGGCGCTGCGCAACTCACTTGCCGATCTTGGCGATGCGGCTCTTGACCCCCGTTCGATACAGATGTTCAGCGAACATCAGTACGCAACGAGGGAATCACTGAACTCCGGTACCGATGCACACCAATTTGTCCCGGAGCCGTTCGACCCCGATCAGCACGTCGATTTCGCTCCCGGCTGGTCGCTATCTAGCAAGGAACGTCGCTGGGTGCCAGCTGCCTTGGTGTACTACGGGTTCGCCTCGGAACACAACATCCGCTGGGGCACCGCAGACTCCAACGGCAACGCATCGGGCACCTCGATGGCCGATGCGATCGAGCAGGGCTTCTACGAGATCGTGGAGCGCGATGCGGTCGCACTGTGGTGGTACAACGAAGCTCGTCGCCCGGGCATAGATCTGGATTCCCTCGAGGATGTCTATGGGAATACGTACCCCGTGCAACTGCGCGAGTACTACCGGCGTGAACTGGATCGGGAGATCTCGCTCCTTGACGTTACAAGTGATGTTGGAGTGCCCGCCGTTGTCGCGGTCTCGCGGGCCGGAACTGGGCGCCCTCGGGTGATGCTCGGTTTCGGTAGCCATCACAGCCCGATGGTGGCTGCGAACCGGGCCTTGACTGAGTTGAATCAGTTCCTTCGGATGTCACACAGCCTCGATAAGAGCGCGGAGAAGTCCAACAGCACCGTCGCTCAGTGGTGGCGGCTGGATGATCTGGACGACCATGCTTACCTCGAGCCGACGCACTTGATTTCTGCGGAGGAGATGCCGGTCTTCGATGCTTTCGCCCCCGGTGCTGATGATCGAGTGGATGGGCGCGAGATCGTCCGAGCTTGCGATACCGCCGCGCAATCGGTCGGATCGGAGTTGGTGGTGGTGAACCTCACGCAGTTGGATGTGGGGATGCCGGTGGTGAAAGTCATCGTCCCGGGGCTGCGCCACTTCTGGCCGCGCTTTGCGCCCGGGCGCCTGTATGACGTTCCGGTGGAGCTCGGCTGGACCGATGTGACCCGCACCGAGGAAACGTTGAACCCGACCCCTATCTTCTGGTAGCCACGGGTGATCATTCGAAACGATGCAGGGGAGGTGGGGATGAAGCACCCATCGCAGGTTGACATTCCCGCCTCGTCGGATAACTCCGCGGTTCCGAGCACGAATCCCCGGGTGTGGATCGCGCTCGTCGCGATCATCGTGGCGCTGGTGCTCGTCGGTGTGTGGTCCTTTACCTCCCGCGTTCCCCAGCAGATTCGAACCGAAGGGGTCATCTCGGCGAGTGAAGCTCTCGTGGAAGTGGTGGCCGAGGCGGAGGGCACCATTGACTACCTGACGCCGATCGGTAATCCGGTCGAAGCCGGGGACGTGCTTGCGGTGATTCGTTCAACGGACGGCAACCGCGATGTGTTGGCCCCGGAAAGTGGTGAACTTCAACAACGCGACCTGATCGAAGGTAGTGCCGTGAGTGTCGGGCAGCGCGTAGCCCGTATCGAGAAGTTCAATGGCGCAACCGACTTCACCGCCGTCGTCTATCTCACTCTCGGCGAGAAGGGTTTGGTCCAGGAGGGAACGCCGACGGTGGTGTCCATTCCGACATCAAGTGGCAAGGTCATCAACGTGGAAACCGAGTTGACGTCGGTGGCTCGCTCACCATCCACCGTTGAGGCGATCGCGGTCGATTCGGGTTCGATCTCCGTGGCCGAATCTGTGATCGCCGAAATGGATGGTTTCTCATTCCGCGCCGCCGCTCCGGTGGATGTATCCGGAGCGGATCTCGGTGATGGTGCGATCGGTCCGGGGACTCTCGTGCAATTCGTCATCACTTACGCCAAGCCACGACCGATCGATCTGCTGTTCGGACGATGAGCACGAAGTCCCCGGCTCCGTCGATCGAGGAACCTGTGTCCTCGGCCGAACGGGTCAAGGTTCCCACGATGCTGCAGTTGTCGGCCGTGGAATGCGGGGCTGCCTGCCTCGGCATGATCCTCGCGAAATGGGGGCGCTGGGTTCCGCTGACCACGCTGCGCGAACAGACCGGGGTCTCTCGAGATGGTGCCCGGTTGAGCAAGGTTGTCACCACGGCTCACGCGTATGGATTGGACGCCACGGCGAAGCGGGTGGGTATCAAAGGGCTCTCACGGATGGAGATGCCGACCATCTGTTGGTGGCGGCAAGAGCACTATGTGGTGCTGGAGGGAATCCGTAATGACCGCTTCTATGTCAACGATCCGGCGATCGGTCGAGTGGTCTATCGGCGCGAAGAGTTCAAGGAGAACTTCTCCGGCATCGCGGTGAGCTTCGCACCCACATCGGAATTCACGCGGGCAGGTCGCAAGTTCCGACCCTGGCCTGCGCTGAAGCAGCGCTTGACAGCCTTTCGTCCGGGTGTCGCCTTCTCGATCATTGCGGGAATCCTGGCGACCCTCACCGGATTACTTCTTGCGCCGTTGAGCCAGTTATTTATCAACCAGGGACTCATCCGCGGCGATCAGCAGGTCCTTGCCGGGTTAGTGGTCGCCTTCGCGATCGTCGGGCTAGTGCGTGGCGGGCTGGGACTTTTGGAAGACGCGGTAGTGGCGCGGATCCAGGCCGGTGTGACGCTTCAAGGTGAAGCCCGGTACCTCAACCGGTTGTTGCGCATGCCGATGATGTTCTATCTCCAGCGGCACATCGGTGATCTCAGCCAACGGGTGTCCTACATCGGCCAGGTGGCGACGTTGCTGGGTCAGCAGTTGGCTTCTGCGGGCGTATCCTTAATTGCCGCGCTCGCGTTCGCGGTTCTGTTGATCTTCTACCAACCGCTCGTTGGCGTCCTTGTTATCGCCTTCTCGCTCATCAGCGTCGCATCGCTGCGGATCCTGACGCGCAAGCGGATGGTGATCCAGCAGCAAGT
>DASYOJ010000449.1:0-7777 GCA_036007925.1 Candidatus Nanopelagicales bacterium | reverse complement strand
TCCATTCGATGGCAGCCACCATCATCCACATGCCATCTAGCACCATCGCCAGCGCCCACATCAAGGCGCCGGCGAACTTCTGGTCGGTCATGACGTCGATGCCATAGGCGGAGGCGGCGATCTCATACGGCCAATACAGCGGGATGGGGGAGAAGTGGATAACGATCCCCAGTGTCGTCTCGGGGATCATCATCAAGCCCAGGGACATGAGGCGCACGCTTGGTGCGGGCCGCTTGGCTATCAGATCGCAGCCGATGAGTGGGTAGTAGAAGATGAGGGCGGCCAGCAAGTACAGGGGCCGCATCACGAATTCCATGCCGTCGTGACTAATCAGCGCCCAGTTCATCACCAATTGCGTGTGCGATCCCAACAGCACTGTTGCGAAGAGGGCCCAGCCCACGTACGGGTTCGTTGCAATCTCCACCGGGCGCGAACGCAGGACGCGAATGAGGCGACGACGACCCACCCGACCGAGGTTCGCGTACGCGAGTCGAACGGGGGACGACAGCACGAGCAGGGGACCGGCGATCATCAGTACCAGTAGGTGCTGACCCATGTGCGCCCAGAAGGCATCGTGCGCCCAGGCGCCGAACGGCCCGAGGTAGGCCAGGGCCAATGCGCCGATCGCACCGAAGAAGGCGATAGTCGGCCCGCTCGACCAGCCACCGGATGCCCGACGGGCCGCCCACACGTAGATGACGACGAGCGCTACCAGATTGGCGAGCACGAAAAGATTCAGATCAATCGCACCGCTTGCCGGGGTTACACCACCCATGCCCTCACCATATGCGCCGCACGGCACTGTGGTCTGCGCTTGTTCCTTCGTTCACAAAGCCATCACCTTTTCACGCAGTCCTCTCGGAAAGTTCATGTGCCCCCGCGCCGCGAACTGTATGTTTGACACTGGCTTCACAAAATAAATACCGTTCACCTATCCGGTCGTGGTCTTGTGCATCCGTTTGAAGGGGAGGCTCGTGAAGCGGGTCCTTGTGACAGTCCTCACCGTGCTCGTTGGAGCCGGCATTGTTGTGGGGGTCGGTCTATTTAGTTGGTGGAACGAACGCGAACCGGCCACCTTGGCGGCGCAGGTGGCCGGCACCATGCAAACCCCACAAGGGGAGTTACCTCACGCCACGTTGGAACTTGCGGTGTACCCGAGTACGTCGGAGAAAGTCCCGGGACCGCGCACAACGTCCGCGCTCCAGGAGAACCTGTTGTCCGAGCAGCCCTTCTTCTGGCCGTCGAGCAGTATTGAGGTTCCGGCAAATTCCGCGGTGACTATCACGTTCTTGCAGTACGGGGGCCCCATGGGTCAGATCTATAACGATTTCTTCGCGGAGGTT
Source organism: Candidatus Nanopelagicales bacterium (assembly GCA_036007925.1). Taxonomy (GTDB): domain Bacteria; phylum Actinomycetota; class Actinomycetes; order S36-B12; family S36-B12; genus S36-B12. Next base: position 6,434 of record DASYOJ010000449.1, on the reverse strand, counting down.
CACGGGACCATGGACGGGACCATGGACTGGAACGGCAAATCGGTCGACAAGATCAAGGCGACCGAAGCGACGCACACATTTACCGTCCACCAGTACCCGGAAGCGAACGAGCCCGAGTTTTTCTTGAACGTGCCCCTGCCCATCAATGATTCCAAAGCGAAGATGGACAAGGACGGCTACGCAGAGAAGCCGCAGCGCGTCGAGGTCACCTTCATCACCGGGGATCCTGGTAAGTACGTGTGGAATTGTCAGTTCCCGTGCGGTGACATGTACCAAGAGTTCGGCGGGGCAATGCAGACCCGCGGATGGATGGGTGGAACCTTCGAGGTGGTCGCGTGACCACCATGGACACCCGGCCTTCGGGTCAGCCCGACGAACCCGAGGAACCGACCAACCGACCGCCGTCGATGCACCGTGTGCGTAACTGGCTCAAGAGGCCGTACGCCAAGGGCATCGTCGGCTTAACAATCCTTATCGGAATCCTTCTGCTGCCCGTCGCGTGGCTGATCCTCATTCCAATGCAGGTCACGGGGGCGCCGGCATCGGAGATCATGAAGGGCATCGAACAAACAGTCTTTGTCTTCACACTGGTATCGGTACCGATCGTCGCTTTCGTCTTCGCCGTACTCGCCTACAGCTTGCTCAAGTGGCGCAAGTACAAAGGCGACCAAGTGCCCGAGGACGAAAGCCCAGCGATTCGGACGAACACCATCGGAGTTGTGCTGTGGACGGCCATGTCCAGCGTGCTGGCGTTCTTCCTTGTGGTGTGGGGTCTGATCGAGCTAGCCCAGATAACGAGTAACTCCTACGGCACGATCTCCGCGGATCAGCAGCCCGGAGACGAGCAATCCGTCATCGTGAATGTAACCGGCCAGCAGTGGATCTGGACCTTCGAGTACCCCCAACACGACGGGGTCACCACCGAGGTCCTCTATCTGCCTAAGGATCGACCGGTCTACTTCAACGTGACCTCCAAGGACGTCATCCACAACTTCTGGCTCGTCGAACTCGGCGTCAAGATCGACGCGAACCCCGGAGCCATCACCCAAACGGGTGTGACTCCCAACAAGCTTGGTTCCTTCAATCTCCGCTGCGCAGAGTTGTGCGGCATGCACCACGCCTACATGGAAACCTCGATTGAGGTGGTGGAGGGTGAAACCTTCGAATCCGTGATGCGCGAGTTGGGTGGAGGCAGGACAGCATGAGCACTGAGACGATCACTCAAACCTCCACTGTCTTCGGTGAGGAGGTGCCGCAGCCTAAGCAACACGGCAAGCCGGGCGGCATCATGCGCCGACTGAACATGGGCACCGCGCTCATCGGCGGCATCGGCCTCGCCGCGATAGCGGGCTTCGTAGCCAATGCCCTCGTGCCGTCGGGTGCTTCGACTGTCACGTTCGCACCTGTCGCCCCGGACATCGTGTACCTAGCGATCTTGGTCGGTTGGACGATCGGTTTCTCCGCAGGCATCGGAGCCTTCGTGGGGCCGATCCGCTGGTTGCTGGGTCGCGACCTGACGCACGCTGATGCGGAGTACCTGGCAGGCAAGGATCTCGGTGTCAAGCGCTACTTCAAGTTCACCACCGATCACAAGGTGGTCGGGGTGCAGTACCTCGTTGTCTTCGCGTTCATCCTGGGCCTCGGTGGCTTGCTGGCGATGCTGATTCGCACCGAACTTGGCGTGACCTGGAGCGAGGTCTTCTCCCCGGGGTTCTACAACTCAATGATCGGAACGCACGGCATCGCGATGATCATCGCGATGATCATCTCGGTCATGGGGCCGATCGCGAACTTCATCATGCCGATCATGATCGGCGCGCGGGACATGGCATTCCCGCGGTTGAACGCCCTCAGTTTGTGGCTGGTGGTTGTCGCGGCCGTGTGCTTGGTCAGCACCTTGTTCACCGGTGGTATCCAGGACGGCTGGTCGGTTTACCAGCCGCTGGCCTCACAGGGTCCCCCGGCGATGCTCGGCTACCAAATGACGATCATCGTCTTCGCTATCTCAACGGGTGTGGCCAGCGTCAACCTCATGGTGACTGCCTTGACCATGCGCGCCAAAGGCATGACGTGGTCGCGCACCCCGATCTTCGTGTATGGCATCTTCGGCGCCGCCCTGATGGGCTTGTATGCCTTCCCGTTCTTCCAGTACTCCCAGATCATGGCGCTCACAGATCGGATCTGGAACACCTCGTTCTTCAATCCGCTGCAAGGTGGCAGCGTGTGGCTGTACGAGAATTTGTTCTGGCTGCTTGGCCATCCTGAGGTGTACGTCATCATCATTCCAGGCACCGTCGTGCTGTTCGAGATCATGCCGGTCTTCATGCGCAAGCCGCTCTTCTCCTTCAACTTCGCAGTGGCAGGAATCGTTGGTGTGGTTGCCCTGAGCGGTCTGGTGTGGGCGCACCACATGTACATGACCGGTTGGGCTCCGGCCGCCAACTATCCGTTCATGCTGTCAACGGAGATGATTTCGATCCCCGTGGGATTCCTCGTCCTCGTGGTGATCGGCACTATGTGGCGAGGACTGGTGTGGACAAGGCTGCCGATCATGGCCATCTATGCAGTTGTGTTCAACAAGATGATCGGTGGCGTGACCGGTATCTACCTGTCGGACGTGCCGGTGGATCAGTACATGCATGGAACCATGTTCGTGGTCGCTCACTTCCACTACATGCTGATGGGTGCCGGCCTGTTTGGGGCTATGGCGGGTCTAGCCTTCTACTTCCCGAAGATGACCGGCCGGGTTCTTGACGAACGCACCGCGTCCATCGGTTTCTGGACAGCCTTCACCGGGTTCCAGATCACCTTCATGGCGATGTTCGTTGCTGGACTCCAGGGAATGCCGCGCCGGGTGTTGCAGTTCGACAGTTTGTTTAACGCACCGAACTGGATCTCGACGATTGGTGCCTACATCATCGGGCTTGGCATGCTGATCTTCGCCGGCGCCGTGATCTCGTCCTGGATTAGTGGCGACAAGGCCCCAGCGAACCCGTTCGGGTCCAAGTCCCTTGAATGGCAAACCCCGACTCCGGTGCCCCTGGAGAATTTTGCGGTGCTGCCAGTCGTTACGGAGAGGCCCTACAACTATGGCGTCCCGGATCCGTACGAAAAGGAACTGCAAGCGACCGATCCTGATCTGCACCCGGAAGAGGTGGGTAGCCGGTGAGCACCACACAAGCGAAACCTGAGCAGCCGAAGGCCCAAGAGCCTCGGTTCCCCACAACGGGAGAGCCGATCAGCACGATCGCCCGAAGGGCCAAGGCGGGGCTTTGGACGCTGATCGTGATGGATGCCGCGGGCACCATCGCGATCATCATCGCCTACTCCTACCTGTGGGCGCTGAATGTCAACGGTGGTTGGGCTCCGCCCGGGGCGGCACTTACGGGGTCAGAGACCGATCAGAGCCTGCCGTCGTCGCCACCCAAGGCGTCCTTCGCAGTTGAGTGGCCCTTCTGGGCGATCTTGGGTCTGGTCATCGTGTCGACCCTCGCAATGTGGTTCGGCTATCGGGAACTCAAGCGGGGGAACCACGCAGGCATGGTCGTGGGTACCGGTGCTGCGCTCGTGGTTGCGGTGGGCGCACTCGTTGCCCAGTGGATCCAGATCAGTACCTTCCCATTCGCCGCCGGCGATGGTGCCTATGCCTCAGCGGTGCTACTGCTATGCGCAAGCAACATTTTCAACCTGCTGATCCTGATATTCCTTCAATTGGGAATGCTGATCAGGACCCATAAGGGACTAGTGAGCCACGCGGTGCACTATCAACCCCAGATTCTCAGCTACTGGATGGTTTGGTTGTGCATCGCATTCCTACTGGGAGCGATCTGCACGTCATTCATGGTCGAGAGCCCGAATCTCGACCCGGCGATCTTCGGGACGTTCCAGCAGCAAAGCTGATGACCACCACTGCACCGGTCGTCGAGTCTCGCAGGCGACAGCCAAGCCTTATTGCACCGCTCTTGGCTGGGGTTCCCGTTCTTCTCCTTGTGCTCTGGGGTATCGGGGGCTTGAGCGAACAGAACATCCCGGGTCTGCCGGTCGTTCCCCTGGCCACGCTGTGGTCACTTCCCGTGGACCTGTGGGTGCGCGATATCGCCACCGCGTTGACGGTTGGATTCGCTCTGGTGGGCGGGGTGCTCGCGCCGCGACCGGACCCACGTTCGGGACGCAATGCTTCTTTGGCGGCGCTGGTGTGGTTGGCGGCCCTTGCGGTGCAATCGGTGTTTACCGTCTCGGAAGTGTTGGCGCTGCCGGTCTCGGAATCGTTGAATCCGACCATCATCTGGTCACTGCTGAGCCAAACCACCCTCGGACGGGTGATCGTCATCCAGTTCATGATCGTTGCGATGATTGCGATCCTCGCGTGGGTTGTCTTGGGCAGGATCACTGGTTTGATCATCGCTGGAGCTGCGATGGTGGCCACTTTCTTGCCGGGCTTCACCGGACATTCGGGTATCGAAGATGGACACTCCTCCGCGACCATCAGTTTGGGTCTGCATGTCATCGCTGCCTCGGTTTGGATCGGGGGGCTTGTGGCCACGGTTGACTACGTACGACGCTCCGCGCCGCAAGCCACAGTGGTGCTGCAACGATTCAGTGTCGTTGCGCTCATCAGTGTGATTGTGTTGGTGCAGTCGGGTTTGATCAATGCGTCTTTGCGGTTGGACGGCATCTCGTCCTTGATCACGAGTACCTACGGGGCAGTCATTCTTGCCAAGATCTCGATAGTGATCGTCCTCATCGGCTTCGGCTGGCGTCAGCGCCAAGACCTATCGCGCCGCTACGAGGAGGGCATGGACAAAAAGCGGTTGCTTGTGCAACTCAGTGTGTGGGAATTGGCGTGGATGGGTGCGGCCGTCGGGCTGTCGGTGGCCCTTGCTCGTACCGCACCGCCTGGTGCTCCGATCGCTTCGGATCCGGCGACACTTGCTGCAATTGGTCTGCTGGCCCTTGCCATCCCGCTGGCAGTGCGAAGTGTGGTCACTAGTGCTGCGTGGCCCCATGCGCCACGCCTTTTGCGCGAGTATCCCGAATCAGTGGCGGTCATGCTGGTTGTCGGGATGCTTGTGGTGTCGACGATCGCTCGTGCAGGAACCGGCAATCAGCAACTGATCTCGTTGGCGTTGACGTTTTTCCTCGTGGCACTTGGACTGCTGTTTTGGACCGTAATGGCCGATCGGCGATCGCTACCGGCGCTGATCATCGTTGGTGCCGGCATCCCCTTGATCGCGTGGTGGAATGAGAGAGGCCTCGAAGGTGGGTTAAGCACTATGACAGCGCTGGTGGTGGCGCTATTGCTGGGTGTTCTCGCGCTGGGATCACGGCCGGTGCGGCAACAGCGTGAGGCGGTGACCGCGTGAGCGAGCAGGGAGAGCACGTTGAGCAGGCGGACCACGAAGAGACGCGGAGTCGGTGGAAGGACGTCCTGACACTGCATGTCCCGCTGGTGTTGTTTGTGGCCTTGTCGGTCTACGCCACGATCAATCAGTACCACCGTTGGCAGTCAGGTGTCGATCACTCATTGGCGTACATGATCCAGTGGCCGATCATCGGAGGCTTCGCGATCATCGTGTGGAATCGCTACCGCAAACACGGCAACTTCAGCAACTGGATCGGCCGGCACTACCGCGAACGCGCGGCGCGTTTCGAGGCCGAAGCCGAAGCGAAGGAAATGGCGCAGCGGCAAGAACTTGAAGAAGATCCCCAAGCCCAAGCGTGGCAGGCCTATGTACAACAGCTGCAGCGCGAGGATCCGCCGGGCGGACCACCGCGCAAGAGTTGAGTCGTCAGGCCCGCGTCATGCTTGCCGGCGGTGCGGCTGGATTGCGTCGGCAGGGATGTGCCCGAAACGGCCGGCCTGGAAGTCTTCGAAAGCCTCGATGACCTCAGACTTGGTGCTCATGACGAACGGCCCGTATTGGAATGTTGGTTGGCGCAGCGGCAGTCCGCCGATGATGAACATCTCCAGATTCGGTGAGCGGGACTCTTGCTGCTGGGCGGCGGTGATGCGCAGCGAATCGCCATTGACCAACACGGCCATCTGCCCGGTTTGGACCGGCCGCTGTTCTGCGCCAACGGCTCCGAAGCCCGCAAGGGAGTAGGCAAGTGCGTTGAAGTCGCTGCGCCAGGGAATGTCGATCTGCGCGCCAGGAGCAAGGGTGAGATGCGCGATGGACAGCGGGGTGTGTGAGATGCCCGGGCCTTGGTGGCCATCGATCTCGCCAGCCAGCACCCGCAGCACGGCACCGCCGTCGGCGCTGGTGACCATGGAAACATCCTTACCCTGCAGATCTTGGTACTGCGGGGCGATGCGCTTCTTTTCCGTCGGCAGGTTGATCCACAACTGCAGGCCGTGGAAGAGCCCGCCGGATTCCACCAAGTGCTCGGGGGGAGTTTCGATGTGCAAGATGCCATCGCCGGCGGTCATGTAC
>DASYOJ010000448.1:0-1836 GCA_036007925.1 Candidatus Nanopelagicales bacterium | reverse complement strand
TCGATCACTTCATCGCAAATGCCTTGGTCGTAGGTGGTGGGCCAGAAGTCCTCGCCTACGCCCTCAACGAGGTAGGGACGACCCGTGCCGCCGGAATAGACCGACCCCTCTGGGTCGGCGCCGATGATGCGCACTTTCCCGTTACTGACTTCCTTCAAATACTTACCCGTGCCGCTGATCGTTCCGCCGGTACCTATCCCGGCAACAAAATGCGTGATGCGACCATCGGTTTGTTCCCAGATCTCCGGTCCAGTGACCTCGTAGTGCGAGCGGGGGTTGTTCGGGTTGGAGTATTGATCGGGCTTCCAGCCGCCCGGGGTTTCGCGCGCCAGACGATCACTGACCGAGTAGTAGGAGCGAGGATCTTCCGGGTCGACAGCGGTTGGGCAAACCACCACTTCGGCGCCGTAAGCCCGTAGAACGTTGCGCTTGTCCTCACTGACTTTGTCTGGGCACACAAAGATGCAGGAGTAACCGCGCTGCTGGGCCACCATTGCCAGGCCCACACCGGTGTTGCCGCTGGTGGGCTCCACGATGGTCCCGCCGGGCTTGAGCAGGCCCTCTTGCTCGGCGGCGTCGATCATCCGCACGGCGATTCTGTCCTTGACCGAACCTCCCGGGTTCACGTATTCGACTTTGGCCAGCACCAAGGGGCCCGGTTCGGGGACGAAACCTTTGGTCACCTTGGTCAACCGAACGAGTGGGGTGTTGCCGATGAGGTCGATGATCGATTCCGCGTAGCGCACAGGCCAACTCTAGGCGCTCTACAGTGACGGCCATGACGGACTCAAGCAGAGAGGTCATTGAGCAAGAGGTCGAGCGGATCGTGCACCGTTTGGGCACGATGCCCCTGAATCGAATTGATGCTCACGTGCAGCAGACGGTAAGAGATGCCGCCCAACGCATCGTGGATCTCACGCCCGATCCGGGGCGTCCGGAAGGAGTGCGCATTCCAACCGTGGGGGCCTTCGCACTCGGGCCCCAACTAGCCGTCGTCGTTACTGATTATCTGGAATGCACAACGGCGGCGCCAGATGACGCCGCCGTTGCAAAGATCGTGACCGACATCCGCCGGTCGCTGCCGTAGTAGTTCGCCGTGACTAGTCGCGACCGGACAAGATCGCGAACAGGCGCAAGAACTCCAGGTAAATCCACACCAAGGTGACCAAGAGCCCGAACGCCATCCGCCAGGACTCTTTCTCCGGAAGCCCCATCGCAACGCCTTGCTTGATCGCCTCGAAGTCGAGAGCCAGGAAGAAGGAGGCGATGCCGACACCGGCCAAGGAGATCAAGATGCCGATGCCATCGACACCGTAGAAGCCCCAGCCACCTCCGACGCCCATGAAACTGGCCACCAACGAGGCCATAGCCAAGACGAGGTAGGAAACCGCGGCCACCATCAGGATCTGGGTGAAGCGCTTAGTGACCTTGATGACGCCGGTCAGGTACAGCGTGAGCATGACACCGAAGGTGGTCATCGTGGCGACCACCGCCTGCAGCACGATGCCGTCCCAGCCGTTCACGACGGCATAGGAGTTGTACCAGTTACTGATGCCACCGAGCATTAGACCTTCGACCACCGCGAACACGATCATCAGTGGCGGGGAGACGGTCTTCTTGAGTGCGTTGGCGAAGCCCAGGACCAGCGCGCCGATGAAGATCGGCAGCATCAAGACGGGCACCGCGGTGATCAGGTTCCAACCGACGAACGCGAAGGCCACGACCAGGCCGAACATGATGGCCGACTTCATGACGACGTCGTTCAGCGTGACGCGTACGCCACCACCGGCGGTGACGGTCTGGAAGGCGGTGTCATCCTTCGTGGGCGGCACACCC
>DASYOJ010000447.1:0-2687 GCA_036007925.1 Candidatus Nanopelagicales bacterium | reverse complement strand
GGTGGTCGAGGACCCCGGCGCCGAAGTATTCGTCGCTGTCTATGACGTCATCGAACTCGACGAGAAGCGTCTGGATATGTGGGAGGACGTGGAGATCGGGTTCTGGCGCAAGGTTCGGGTGCGGGTGGACACCATGGATGGGCAGGTGCTTGCCTGGCTGTATTGCCTGGATGCCTATGAAGGCGGGTTGCCGCAGGCCGAGCAGGTGTTCGCGATCGCCGATGCGGCTGCGGCTGCGGGGGCGCCGGATGACTACGTGAATTGGTTGCGGTCGTTGCTCACGACCTAGTTGGGCTATTGGTGTCGGCGATCGACGACATTGGTGGTATAGTCGGCGAACGCTGACATGGTGGTAAGTGTCGGTGAACGCCGATATCCGGAGGAAGTCATGCGGGTGTCCTCGATTGTGGAACTGGCCGCTGCCGTGCGGACCCGGCGCCACCAGCAGGGCTGGACCCAGGCGCAACTGGCCGAGCGCGCGCAGGTGAGCCGCGACTTGATCAACCGGCTCGAGGGCGGCTCCGCGCGGGTGGAAGTGGGCAAGGTGCTCGACGTGTTATCCGCCTTAGGGCAGATCCCCTACGTGCAGCAACGATCCGATGACGTGGACCTCGAGGCGATCATTAGAGCGCATGGCTCCGGAGAGTGAGCGCGGGTATGAGTTTGGGTATGCGTGAACTGGATGTCTATGTAGCAGGGCGACGTAGCGGGCGGTTGTCCTCCGGCGATGGTCGCCGCCTGGAATTCGAGTACGTCGACAGCTATCAGGACGCCACGGCGGCCACGCCACTCTCACTTTCCATGCCGTTGACTCGGAAAACACATTCCCCGGCAATCGTGACGAACTTCTTCGAGGCATTGCTGCCCGAACACGGTCCGGCTCGCGAACGATTGGAAATGGAATCAGGTGTGCCGCGAACTGACACCTTGGGCCTGTTGGCGTACGTGGGCCGGGATCTGCCCGGTGCGATCACGCTCGTGGACCCTGGCGTGACTCCGCCCGGCGACGGTGGTGTGACACCGCTGAGTGATGAGGAACTGACGAGCATCGTCGCGGACTTACGCCGATCAGCGGCAACCGGCGGCATTCCCGACACCGAGCATGGTCAATGGTCACTCGCCGGAGCCCAGGCGAAGGTCGCGTTGACGCACTCCGGTGGCCGGTGGGCCGTTCCCCACGGGGCGGTGCCCACCACCCACATCGTCAAACCCGCAGTTCCTGGTTTCGATGATTTCGATATCCACGAGGTAGTACTCCTGCGGGCCGCGCGCCACCTGGGCATGAATGTCGCGGATGCCTGGGTGCAGCCATTGGTGGATGGCACGCACGCCGCAGTGATCGTCCGGTACGACCGTCTCGCCGCAGTTGCTGGTGCACCGATCATGCGGGTGCATCAGGAAGATCTCGGTCAGGCGCTGGGTTATCCGACGTGGCAGAAGTACCAGAAAGCCGGCGGTCCGGGAATCGCTGAGATTGCAGTCTTGCTACGCGGGCTGCCGGTTAGTGCGCGAACTTCGTCTATAGATCGCTTCTTCGATGCGCTGGCTTTTTCCTATGCGATCGCTGGCACAGATGCCCACGCGCGCAATTACTCGCTCTTGCTCACCGGTCCCCAAGCAACGCTCGCGCCGCTGTACGACATAAACAGTGCCCTGCCATACACCCGTCCGTTTGGATGCCGATTCGATTCCCACCGCAAACTGCATTCGTCGTTCGTCATCGGTAGCACTGACGCCTTCACCCGCATCACACCGCAAGACTGGATGGCGGTCGGGGAACTTTTGGGTATCGACGGCGATGAAGCGGTGGAACGCGTCGGATCGATGGTTGCCCGTACACCCGAGGCGATCATCCGTGCCGGACAGGAGATCTCTGCCAGCGCTGGCATCCCTGTGGGCTTCGATTGGGCGCCGGCACTGAGTGCTTATCACGCAGCACTGCAGGTGTGAGCAGCGCTAGAAGTCGCCGCCGCCGAAACCGCCGAAGCCACCGCCACCGAAGTCGCCCCCACCGAAACCACCGCCACCGAAGCCGCCTGCACCGTCTGTGCCCATTCCACCCATGCCGGAGGCATAGGCCGGGGTGGCCCACATGCCGCCGAGCATCGAGCCCATGAACAGCCCGGTCATGATGCCGGTGAAGGGGGCGTAGTAGCCCATCGCGTAGCCGCCGAAGTGGCGGCCGGCCTGCCAGTAGGGACGCTGGCCGCCGGCGATCTCAACCTCGCGGGCGGCGGGGGAGAAGCCGTCTGCGACGGCCGTTTCGCAAGCGCGGCACATCGGCACATCGCGCGGGGCAGCGCCATCCATGCCCGGGGGAGTCCACAGCACATCGGCCACGCTCGGTCCGTGCCGCGGATCCACGAAGCACGGGGCGCGGCGCTCGGGGGCTGGCTCGCCGGCGAGTTGCGCTTGCACGCAGGCTAGGGAGTAGCGGCCGTCTTCGAGAGCGCTGGTTACCTGCTCGGCCTGGGTGGCATTCGTCATCAATTGCGCGGAGCGCTTGGCGCGGTCGTAATCATCGAGCGCGCGCTGCAGATCCGCGCGGGCTTGCGCATCGAAATCCGGGTCGGTGATGTCGAATCGGGCCAATCGCTCGCCGAACTCGGTCACGTCTTGATCCACTGCGGCCTTCACCTCCGCAAGTTGCGCTTGTGCTTTCTTGCGAGAGCGCAGCACCACGACGA
>DASYOJ010000446.1:0-5052 GCA_036007925.1 Candidatus Nanopelagicales bacterium | reverse complement strand
GTAGGAATCGCACTGATCGCCGTCGCCATCTTGACCATCAGTTACGGCGCACTGCCGTGGATCAGCCTGACCCTGGGTTTCAGTTTCGCCTTGTATGGACTCTTGAAGAAGCTCGCCAATGTGGGATCCACCGACAGCCTGGTGATCGAAACAGCTGCGCTAGCGCCATTCGCGATCGCCTTGATGGGTTTGTGGGAGGTGGGCGGTCAGGCAGCGTTCGTTCTCGACGGCTGGCAGATCAGCATCTTGCTCATTCTGCTCGGCCCCGTAACTGCACTACCCCTCCTCGCTTTCGGTGGCGCGGCCACCCGCATACCGCTGTCCACCCTCGGAGTCCTGCAATACATAACACCGATCTTGCAATTCTCCATCGGAGTGTTCATCTTCGGTGAACAGATGCCAGGTAGCCGCTGGCTGGGTTTCGTGTTCGTGTGGACCGCGCTGGTCATCTTCTCAACCGATGCCTACCGGCATTCTCGCCGTCAATCACGCGACCGGCGACAACGCCTTCTCGATGAGCTCGAGGTACAAGAACCCACCTAGGGGCTCATCCGGTGCGATTCACCACGTAATCACATAACGCTTCCAGCGCTTGTCGGGCATCGCCCTGCGGCAACGGTTCTAGAGTGCGCCGGGCATCATCGGCCCAGCGCCGCGCCTCTTCGCGGGCAGCGCTGAGCGCGGGATGGCCGCGCAGCATCTCCAAGGCTCGGGCATGGTCCCCATCGTCGGGAATCGGCCCGGATAGGAAACCGATGAGCGCGGCGTCTGCTGGGTCATTGCTGCCTTGCGCAAGGAGGGTAGCGAGGGTAGGAACCCCCTCCTTGAGATCGGTACCCGGGAGTTTGCCCGACTGTTCTGCTTCCGACGTGATGTCCACGATGTCATCGGCGAGCTGGAAGGCAACTCCGATAGCTTCTCCGAACCTGCTCATCGTCTCCACAGTTGATTCATCGGCACCGGCCATCATGGTGCCGAATCGTCCTGCCGCCGCAATCAGCGAACCAGTCTTGTCGGAAAGAACCTGCAGGTGGTGTTTGACAGGATCGACACCGTCATCGGGCCCAACACTCTCGCGGATCTGGCCCGTGCACAGGCGTTCGAAGGTGCGCGCCTGGATGCGCACGGCTTCCGGGCCGAGGTCGGCCAGGATGTCCGAGGCTCGAGCGAACAGGAAATCTCCCGTGAGGATCGCGACCGTGTTATCCCAGCGCGCATTGGCCGAGGGTGCACCGCGACGAAGCTTGGCTTCGTCCATGACGTCGTCGTGATACAGGGTCGCTAAGTGGGTGAGTTCGACTACCACCGCAGCCTTGATGACATCAGGGTTTCCAGGGCGGGGTCCGAAATGCGAAGCCAACACGGTGAGCAGCGGACGAAAGCGCTTACCACCGGCATCAACGAGATGCCGGGCCGTTTCGGTGACGAAGGGATAGTCGCTGACAACGGCGCTGGCCAACTCCGTCTCAACCTCATCGAGAGACTCGGCTAGGGCCGAATCGAAGGCAGGGTCGGTGGAGAGCTCTCCCAGCGGGCTCCCGGTCATGTATTGACGGTACTACCGGAGGAACAATCCGGCATTCGAGAGCATGTCCAAGACCGGTTGGGGGAAGACGCCGAGCAGGAGGGTGACCGCCACTCCAGCAGAAAGCGCAACCGTGGTGAAGGCCGAGGGGACAGCCACCGAGGCGGTCTGTTCTGTGGGTGGAGAGAAGAACATGATGACGACGATCCGGACGTAGAAGAAGGCGGCGATGACACTTGCCAGGACGCCCACGATCACCAACCAGGTGGATCCGGCCTCGATGGCAGCAACGAAGACGGCGAACTTACTGACGAAGCCGCTGGTAAGCGGGATACCCGCCAGGCCAAGCAGGAACAATGAGAGCGCGGAGGCTACGAGGGGGGATTTGCGCCCCAGGCCCGCCCAGGCGGCCAGATTGGTCGCCTCCCCGTTCGCATCGCGGACCATCGTGATGACGGCGAACGTGCCGATGGTCGCGAAGCCGTAGGCGATGACGTAGAACATCGTGCTTTCCAGACCAGCGGGTGATGCCGCGGCCAGACCGACCAGGATGAATCCGGCCTGCGCAATCCAGGAGTAGCCGAGCAGGCGCTTGATGTCGGTCTGCATTAGAGCGACGATCGAACCGAAGATCATTGAAGCGGTAGCGATGATCCAAATCAGCGGATCCCAGTCCCAGCGAACGCCGCCGAAAGCGACGTACAGGATGCGCAGCAGGGCGCCGAACGCCGCGACCTTGACGGTGGCGGCCATGAACCCGACCACCGCGGTGGGGGCTCCTTGGTAGACGTCGGGCACCCACTGGTGGAACGGCACCGCGCCAATCTTGAACAGTGGGCCGATGATGAGCATGCCCATACCGATGAACAGCACAATGGATTCGCTGGGCTTGCTGGCAATGGCCTGGGCGATCTCCGGGAAGAAGATGCTGCCCGAATATCCGTAGACCAGCGCTGCGCCGTAGAGGTAGAAGGCAGATGCGAAGACGCCAAGGAGGAAGTACTTCAAGGAAGCCTCTTGGCTGAGCAACCGGCGGCGGCGAGCCATGCCGGTCATGAGGTAAAGCGGAAGCGAGATGATTTCCAATGCCACGAACATCAACAGCAGGTTGTTAGCTGTGACGAACAACAACATCCCGAGGACAGCGAAAAGAGTGAGCGGCCAGATCTCCGTTTGCAGGTAACCGCGCTGGGTGAGTTGTCGTTCGTCCTCGGATCCGGGCAGTGAACTCGCGCGGGCGGCGAAGGAGTCTCCAACCGGATCGATGGTTCGCTCGGCCATGAGCGCTGCGCCCAGGATCGACAAGACGACGATCGTGCCCATGAGAACTAAGGCCGGGCCGTCGATCACCACTGCTCCGCCGCCGGTCACTGTGCGGGTGCCGGCGTTGAGGACGATGAGTACCCCGGACGTGATCAGTGCGCCAAAGACGAGGAGCAACTGTAAGAACCGGCGCACGGCCCTGGGCGCGAACGCTTCGACCAGAACGGACACGATGGCCGCGGCGAAGATCACGATCATCGGGGAGAGTGCGGCGTAATCGATCGCCGGTGGGGTGAAGTTCACTGATCGCTCCCTTCGGTGGAGAGCGTGGGTTCGGGATCGACCGCCGAGATGGTGTTCATCGTCCAGTCCACAGCCGGGTTGATGACGTTCAGCAGCGGAGCGGGGTAGAAGCCAAGGACCACGGTGAGGGCGGCAATAGGCATCAGGGCGGTGATTTCCCGGCCCTTGAGGTCGGTGATGGACGCACCTTCCAGACTCGGGTTGAGGGGTCCGGTCATGGACTTTTGGTAGAGCCGAAGAGCGTAGGCGGCGGTGATGACGATGCCGAGGGTGGCCAAAGCACCAACCCAGATGTAGCGCTCGAAGGCACCTAGCAGCACCAAGAACTCACCGATGAAGGAGACCATGCCCGGCAGCGCCAGCGAAGACAGCACCGCGATCAGGAAGAAGCCAGCGAGCACGGGCGCGACCTTGTTGACACCGCCGTAGTCGGAGATGAGCGCGGACCCTCGGCGTCTGGACATCAAGAATCCGGCGGTCAGGAACAAGGCAGCCGTAGAAAGGCCGTGGGCGACCATGTAGACGACCGAGCCGGTCTGGCCGATCGAGGTGAAAACGAAAATGCCCAAGGTGATGAAGCCGAAGTGCGACATCGAGGAGTAGGCGAATAGTCGCTTCATATCCTTTGCGGTCAGGGCGATGTAAGCGCCGTAGAAGATGCCGATAAGCGCCATGCCGATGACCACGGGGGCGTAGAACTCACTCGCGGCCGGGAAGATCGGCAGCAGGTAACGGATCATGCCGAAGGTGCCGACCTTGTCGAGGACACCAATAAGCAGCACCGACGTACCGGGCTTGGACTCTGCGGCAGCATCCGGTAGCCAGGTGTGGAACGGCCACAGCGGTGCCTTGATGGCGAAGGCGAAGAAGAACCCGAGGAAGAGCATCTTTTGGGTATTCGGGTCGATGTCCATCCCGACCAAGGACAAGAAGTCGAAGGTGCCGCTGCCGAGTTGGCGGATAGAAACGACATACAAGCCAACGAGCGCGGCGAGCATGAACAAGCCGCCCAGCAGGCTGTACAGCAAGAACTTGATCGCGGCGTAGGAGCGCTGCGGGCCGCCGTACCGGCCGATCATGAAGTAGACCGGGACGAGCATGACTTCAAAGAAGACATAGAAGAGGAAGACGTCGGTTGCGGCGAACACGCCGATCATCAGCGCTTCCAGGACCAAAACGAGTGCGAAGTAGCCCTTGACCGATCCCTCAGATTCCTGGTCACCCTCGATATCTCGCCAGCCGGCCAAGATGGTGACCGGCACGAGCGTGGCCGCCAACGCGATCAGCACCAATCCGATGCCGTCGATTCCCACCGAGTAGTTCACTCCGAAAGCCGGGATCCATGGGTAGGACTCCACGAACTGAAACGGTTCGCTGGACTTGCCATCGAACTGCAGCGCCATCGCGATGGTCATGCCCAGCACGAGTAGGGATACGAACATCGCGATCTGCTTGGCCAGCGTGGGCTTGGACTTCGGCAGCAATGCAACAACGAGGCTGCCGACCAAGGGCACGACCCCGATCGCCGTCAACCAGGGAAAGTCGGTCATGACAGCCTCACCAGGATCAAGGCGACGAGCAGCACGATCGCGCCGCCGACCATGGACAGGGCATAGGACCGGGCGAAGCCGGTTTGGCTGCGCCGTAGCCGCTGGGACATATCGCCAACGAAAGTGGCGGTCCAGTTCACGAAACCGTCCACCGCCTTGGTATCGAATGTGGTGAGTGCATCGGCCGTTCGATAGGTGGGCTCGACGACGAGGACATCGTTCACCGCATCTCCGTACAGGTCCTGCCGTGCAGCTCGCGTGAGAGCGTTACCGCGTGGAGCCTCCACCGGAACTTCCTTCCGGGCGTACATGACCCAGCCGATGATGGCCCCGATAATCACGACGATGAGCGTGATGACGATGTAGACCCAGGTGGCCAGCGGTGTCGGCATCGACTCGTATCCGACCACC
>DASYOJ010000445.1:0-6594 GCA_036007925.1 Candidatus Nanopelagicales bacterium | reverse complement strand
CCAGCCACGGTTGAGCAACCGCACTGCGTACGGCAATGTCACATTCGTCAGTGCGTACGTGCTGGTGTGCGGAACTGCCCCGGGCATATTGGCCACGCAGTAGAAGACCGTGTCTGCCACCGGATAGGTCGGATCTTCGTGCGTGGTGGGACGCGACGATTCGAAACAACCACCTTGGTCGATAGCGATATCGACCAACACCGCGCCCGGCTTCATGCGGGCAACCAGTTCGTCCTTCACCAAGTGCGGTGCTGGTGGCCGGTGCGCGTGCACCGCACCGATCACCAGATCGGCATCCAGGCAGGCGCGTTCGATCTCGAAGGTATTGGACGCGATGGTGTCGATACGCCCGTGGAAGGCGGCGTCGATCTGCCGCAGCTTCGCGATGTTGGTGTCCAGGATCTTCACGTTGCCCTGCATGCCAACGGCGATAGTTGCCGCGTTCACCCCGGCCACCCCGCCGCCGATCACCACCACGTTCGCACTCGGCACTCCGGAGGCCCCACCTAGGAGGACGCCGCGACCTCCCGATGCCCGCAGCAGGGCTTCGGCACCTACCTGCGGAGCCAACCGGCCGGCGATCTCCGACATCGGGGCAAGCAGCGGAAGGGATCCGTCCGGTAACTCAACAGTCTCGTAGGCGATGGCAGTCATGCCGCTGTCAATCAGTGCCTTCGTGAGTGGTTCGTCAGCTGCGAGGTGCAAGTAGGTGAACAGCACCAGGTCCGAGCGGAAGTACGGGTACTCCTGTGCGATCGGTTCCTTGACCTTCAGTAGGACGTTCGCGGTGGACCACACCTCGGCGGCGCTCGGCAGCATCGTCGCGCCGGCGGCGATGTATTCCGCATCGCTGATGCGCGATCCCTCGCCGGCGCCTGACTCGATGACCACCTCGTGACCGTGCCGGACGGCTTCGACCACCCCGGCGGGTGTGATCGCCACGCGGAACTCGTTGTTCTTGATCTCCCGGGGAACCCCAAGTCGCATGGCTGCCTCCTGCCGACGCCGATATGGGCAACAATCGGATAAAACGATGACGATGTCCAGATCCGCGGAACAGATGGTCGTACATTGATCATGTGAGCGAACAAAATGCGAAATTTGCCGGTCAGAGGGCGGCCCCGCCGAAGAATCTGCTGGGCTCGCTCGATGACGTCGACAAGAAGATCGTCGATGCCCTGGTGCGCGATGGCCGCCAGCCCAACAACGCGCTGGCCGCCCGGGTGGGTGTCGCGGCCTCCACCTGCTTGGCTCGTACCCGCTCGCTCATCGATCGGGGCATCATCCGCGGATTCCGCGCCGATATCGATTACTCGGCTGCCGGCGCCGACCTACAGGCGGTGATCTTCGTGCGCGTGCGCCCCGCGGCCCGGCCAGGACTGATGGCGATGACCGAGCGCCTGGCTAAGGAGCCGGGCGTGCTGAACGTGTTCTTCATCGCGGGTGCCTATGACTTCCTCATCCACATCGTGGCGTCGAACACCGAAGGCCTGCGCACCTTCGTCGCCGGCAACTTATCGACCGATGCGGATATCGAATCCACGCAAACTAGCGTCGTCTTCGAGCACTTGGTCGGACTGGCACCCCTGGGCTGAAAGTCGGTAGGGGCTACAGCGCCGGTTGCGGCTCGGCGATGTTGGCCTTCGGGCCGAGTCCGCGTTCCATCTCGATCCCACGCAGGGAGCCGTCGGCGCGAACGAGGACCAACTCCGGCACACCACCGGCACCACGCCAATCCGTGATGTCCACCCGCAGGCGCTCACCCGGTCGCACCAACACCGCTGACGTGGTGTGAGCGGCGGGGACCTTCTTGACCGAGCGGATCCGCTGGGTGATCACATCCACGCGAATGGCCTTCGATCCACCGACCGTGTACTCGGTCATGCCGTCATCCTCGACGATGGCGAAAGGCGCGTCCGCCGAACCGGTGGCCTTGCCGTGCGCGATGAACCAGGCGTTGTAGTCGTCTCCACCGCGTTCGACGGCTGCCTGCAGATACTGCGGGGCGGCGGCCTTCGAAGTGCGCACGGTCAACTCGCGTTCCTTCGCGCGGATGTCCATGGTCAACATCGCACCGGCGGGCACGATCGGCTCGGCGTCGAGGACGATGCCGTCACCGAGGAAGGTGTTGACCGAGCCGACGATCTGCTCATCGCCGGCGGTGTTGTCCAAGGTCACACGAAAGTCGGTGCCGGCCGGCATCCGATAGGCCGGCAGCTGACCGGCGATCGGGTTGTAGTTCGGTTGCTCCTTCAGGCCCGGGATCTTCGAACCGTCCAGCGCCCGGATCCGGAGTTTGGCGGCCGAGGGAATCGGATCTTGCGAGCCGAAGGTGATGATCTGCTGGCCCCCTGCGCAAATCGGGCAGTCCAGGGTCCCTTGGATGGCGGTCAGCGGGGACAGGCCGATGTTCTGATTCTCGGCGTCGCCGGTCGCGAACACCTGCGGGCCGTCGGGAACGGTTCCTACCTTGTATTCGAAGGTGTTGGTCACCGGATCGACGTGGATGGCTCGGGTGCGCAGCGGGAAGTTGTTGTCGTAGACGGCGATGTCGTAGGAGCCGTCATCTCGCTGGTACACCGCGTGCGGAGTGATCGCATGCCCGGCTTGCATCCCCTCCACCTCGAACTGCAGGACCAGGACGTAGGGGATCTTGCCCGGAGCGAGGTCCTCGATGAGGGTGTTGACCACCGTCATCGGGTCGGAGTAGTTGCCGTACCCGTCATCGGAGGTCATCTGCGTGGTCCACCAGTAGGCGATCTCGCCTTGCAGTTTCGGATCGAGGCGGACACCGGAGTTGATCAGGCTGTCAGTGAGCCGCGAACGCTTCAGCTCCCCGTTGAACAATTGCGCGTTCAACGCGGCCACCCCGTAGCAGTGCCCGCCCCACATGAAGTTGTTCGCCGCATCGATCCACTCCGCGACGGCGGGTTTGGGAACGCAGGTGGCTTTCCCGGAATCGTCCGTCGAGTAGTGGGCGCACGCGACCTTCGGGCCGAACATGCGCGCAGCGCTCTCGGGAGTGAGTTGCGTGGCGAACTGGTTCGGGCGGTAGCCCAGTAGCGCGTTGCCGTCCCCGAGCCGCTGGCCGTAGTTGAAGAAGGGGAAGGAATCGCGGATCGCTTCGAAGCCGGTGGCGGCGACCATGCGACCCTCGGGCTGCCACTGCGGTGGTGTGGGGGCGTAGTCCTGGATCGGTCCGCCGGTGACCGGGACGCAATCGGGATTCGAATCCGGGCACCACGAGATCGCTGTGCCGCTGGCCGGCGGGGGCACGGCCAGGGCGAACACCGCTGCCATCGCCAGTGACGAGAGAACCCAACCTCTACGCATGGGCGGATGGTAGACAATTCTCCTGCAGCGTTAGGGCGCTTTCACCCCGAAGGGTCTATTCGCCCTCGTGTAATAGTCCACCGGTGAGCAACCGGATTTCCGTCCGCCCGGCGCAAGGGGACGACCTCGAGATCGTCGGTCGGATCTGCGTTGCTGCCTACGAGGCTGCGGAACAACTCGAGGATGGCCCGAACGGTGGTTACGGACTCGTCCTAGCGAACGCCGCGGCCCGTTATCGCGATGCGCTTCTCCTCGTTGCCGTGCGCAATGACGAGGTGGTGGGAACCGTCACCATCGCCCCGGAAGGCTCACCCTTCCGCGAGATCGGTCAAGACGGCGAAGTTGAGTTCCGCTTCCTCGCAGTCGCCCCCTCTGCGTGGGGCGGTGGTGTGGGCTCGGCTCTCATCGACGCCTGTCACGCCCACGCCCGTGAAATCGGCGCACGTCGATTGGCGATCTGCGTTCGTGACAACAATGCCGGCGCCATGGCGATGTATGGAAGGCATGGATTCACGCGCATGCCCGAGCGCGACTGGCAGCCGGTGCCCGGAGTGCGGCTGTTGGCACTACAGCGAGCCCTGTGAGGCACGTCCTTGGGCTCATGCCCCAGCACTTGCCTGAAACTCCTTGTGGCGGAGCAGATGCGCTTCCATACTGGCCGAATGGGAACGAAAACTCTGTTGACAGGATTGCGCTTTGGTGAGGGGCCACGGTGGCGCGATGGCTTGCTGTGGTTCTCTGATTTCTATCGGCGCGGTGTTTACACCGTCGACGAGTCAGGGGAAGAGAATCTCATCGTCGAAGTGCCTGGTCAGCCATCTGGTTTGGGCTGGCTTCCCGATGGATCCCTGCTGATCGTCAGCATGACCGATCGTCGGCTCGTGCGCTGGGACGGCTCGAGTCTTTCGGATTACGCGGACCTTTCCGCCATTGCAACTTTTCATGCAAATGACATGATCGTGGACGCGGAAGGTCGGGCATATGTCGGAAATTTCGGTTTCGATCTTCATCAGGCGATGCTCGAGAGGGAAATCCCGGACATTCTCGCGGATGATTCAGCGGGAAACACCAGTCTGATCCGGGTTGATACAGATGGCAGTGTGCACGAAGCCACCGACAACGTGCGCTTCCCGAACGGAATGGTGCTTCTTGACGGCGGCAAGACGCTCGTCGTGGCAGAGACTTTGCGATTGCAACTGACCGCCTTTGATGTTGCTTCGGATGGATCGCTGTCGAACCGTCGTATCTGGGCATCTACGGCCGAGCAAGGGGTGGCTCCTGATGGAATCTGCACCGATGGCCAAACGGTGTGGGCAGCGGCGGCTTTGGCTCCGATGGTGGTCGGATACCGCGAAGGCGGCGAGGTCGTGGGAACGGTTGAGACTCAGCAAATCGCCTATGCCTGCGCATTAGGAGGATCAGATGGCAACACTATGTTCGTAATGACCGCGCCATCAAGTCATCCGGCCCAGGTAGCCGATGCGGAGACTGGAACCCTCGAGATTGCGCGAATGTCCTAAGTCGTCGACGCAAAGACGCCGTCACATCCATGGTGGGCCCAACCGGACTCGAACCGATGACATCTTCCTTGTAAGGGAAGCGCTCTAGCCAACTGAGCTATGGGCCCGGAGGGAGATTACCGATGGCGCACGTGGCTCAGGCGGATGGGTAGCCTGCGAGCGTGGCCACAACAGTTGGTGAAGTCGTCTCCGCACTGGAAGCTCGCTATCCGGTGAATCTGGCTTCCCCATGGGATGCAGTCGGTCTGGTGACCGGGGAGCCGCAGGGCTCGGTGTCCTCGGTTCTGTTTGCCGTGGATCCGGTTATGGGTGTGGTGGACGAAGCGATCGACACGGGCGCGGACATGATCGTGACGCACCACCCGCTGTTCCTGCAGGGAGTGCACTCGGTGGCCCCGATAACCCCCAAGGGGCGGGTAGTGCACACCTTGATCGGTCACGGCATCGCGCTGTATTGCGCGCACACCAATGCCGATCATGCGCGCCCGGGAGTCTCCGATGCCCTTGCTGCTGCCTGCGGACTTGAGCAGACCGTTGCCATCGATCCGTGGGGGGAGCAGACAGGAACCGGACGGGTGGGGGAATTGCCAGAGCCCATCACGCTGCGCGAGTTGGCCGAGCGACTCGTGGCAACAGTGCCGGCTACTGAACATGGGATTCGCATCGCCGGGGATCCTGGCGAGCCCGTGCAGGCCGTGGCGGTGTGCGGGGGAGCAGGGGATTCGCTGTTGGAGATCGTCGGTGATCGCGCGGACGTTTACGTCACTGGGGATCTCAGGCACCACCGAGCACAAGACCACCTGCTGGCCACCGGGAAGGCACTGATCGATGTTCCGCACTGGGCGGCAGAGTGGCTGTGGCTGCCGGATGCAGCGGCATTTTTAACGGAAGATCTTGGCGCCGATACCGTGTCTACCTCAGTCTCGCGGATCGATACATCACCGTGGACCGCTCATCTTGGGAGGAAGCAGTGAAAGCAGAGCCCGGTCAGCAACTCGCGCTGCTCGATGTCCAGGCCTGTGACACTCGGTTGTCCCAACTCCAGCACCGCCTCAACAACTTGCCCGAAGCAGCCGAGTTGCAACAGGTTCGCGACCGTAAGGAACGCTTGCGTAAGGAGATCGTGGCGGCCGAAACCATCGTTTCCGATCTCGAGCGCGAACGGCTCAAAGCCGATGCGGATGTCGATCTCGTGCGCGAGCGCAGCCGCAAGGATCGTGACCTGCTGGACTCCGGATCGATAACCGATTCCAAGCAGTTACAGAGTTTGGAATCAGAAATCCAGTCCTTGGCCAAGCGGCAAAGTGATCTCGAAGATGTTGAGTTAGAAGTCATGGAGCGCTTGGAAGGTGCCCAAGCGGCCGTCGTGCAGTTGAGCGAGGAGCACAGCCAGGTAGGTCAAGAAGAGCAACGTCTTGCGGCTGTTGTTTCCGCTGTCGAATCGGATGTGGCGAGCGAGCGCGCCGAAGTGCAAGCAGATCGAGATTCCCTCGTCACCGGCATTTCCGATGAGTTTCTTGGCCTGTACGAAAAGATCCGCGGTGATCACGGTGGGCTCGGGGCTGCCCGGTTGCATCGGGGGCGATGCGAAGGGTGTCACCTGGAGTTACCGCCCACGGAGGTGGCCGAGATCCGCGCAGCGGCTCCTGACGAAGTTATGCGTTGCGAGGAGTGTCGGTGCATTTTGGTGCGCACCGACGAATCGGGCCTGTAGTCGACAGTGAGCACATCGTTCATCGTC
>DASYOJ010000444.1:0-3476 GCA_036007925.1 Candidatus Nanopelagicales bacterium | reverse complement strand
GCCTCTGACGATCCGGAGTTCCGCGCCCGCGCTATCTCCATCAAGGAAGAGCGCTCCCACCTGGTCAAGGAGCACCTATGGGTG
Source organism: Candidatus Nanopelagicales bacterium (assembly GCA_036007925.1). Taxonomy (GTDB): domain Bacteria; phylum Actinomycetota; class Actinomycetes; order S36-B12; family S36-B12; genus S36-B12. The sequence goes on along the minus strand of DASYOJ010000444.1, from coordinate 3,392 downwards.
CTGTGGACCGACTACTTCAAGCCACCGCACTTCGAGAAGTACCCGCAACTCAACGAGCTGTTCAACCAGGCCACCAAACTCGCTGGAGCTGGTGGCACCAAGGGCTCGCTTGATCCAGCCGTGGCCGATGAGCTGCTCGGCAAGATCGATGAGATCGCTGGCATCTTCTGGGAGACCAAGAAGGCCGCGTAAGGCCACACAGCCTCTCGAAGGGTCCACTGCCTACGGGCGGTGGACCCTTCGTCGTGCGTGTCTCGTTGGGTGCGCCTCGCCGTGGGTAGGTTGCGCGCATGATTCGCGAAGCAAACCCACATGATGTTGCGGCGATCCAGGAAATGATCGTCGAATTGGCGGTCTACGAGAAGGAGCCTGATGCGGTTCTGGCCACACCCGAGGACTTACACCGCCACCTTTTCGGATCTGACCCTGCACTGTTCGCCCACGTCGCCGAAGACGAAGACGGCACGGTTGTCGGTTTCGCACTGTGGTTCTTGAACTACTCCACCTGGCTCGGCAAGCACGGGATTTATCTCGAAGACCTCTACGTCAAGGCGGACCACCGCGGCGGTGGGTATGGCAAGGCGCTGCTCGCACACCTCGCCAGCATCTGCCTCGAACGGGGATACGGACGCTTGGAGTGGTGGGTGCTGGACTGGAACACACCAGCCCGCGGCTTCTACGAATCCATCGGCGCCCAGGGCTTAACCGAGTGGATTCCCTACCGGGTTACCGGCGAGGCCTTAACCGACCTCGCGTCGGGGAATGCCACTCGCTGAGTTTGCATCGCGCCACCCGTCGTGAAACCGCGGAGGGCTCATCGGTGACTAGTTGGTAAGAATGTGGTAGCGCGCCGGTGCATCAGAAGGGCGGATCAGGCTCTCGACAGTGCCGTTCATTCGCAAAGCAGTACTCAATTCGGATGGCCGGCGCGCGCGCCGCTCCACGGTCGAACCGGTGATCTCGTTCCGGCGGGTGATCTCGTTCCGGCGGGTGATCTCGTCCGCGCGAGGGCCGCAGCGGATACCCAGCTGACAGGGCCGCGGCAACCACATTGGCGAACTGCTGCTCCAAGGTCACCTCGACAACGGACTGTGATTGGTGTCGGTAGCGGCGACCGTGAGGCGATATCCACGTGCAGGCACCATCGGCGCGGGAATCGTCGAGTTGCCATCCCGCATGGGTCTTGAGCTGGTGATGCCGGGTACACAAGGCACCCAGGTTGCCCGGGTCCGTCGAGCCGCCGTCGTCCCACGCTTGTGCATGGTCGATCTGGCTGCTGCGCGCTGCTCGGCCGCATCCCGGAAAGCGACACGTGCCATCGCGACGCACGATGAATTCACGCAAGCGCTCCGGCACCCGGTACGTGCTGCGCCCACATGCGCTCAACACCCCGGTGACCGGATCGGCAACGAGTTTGCGCATGGTTACCGAGACGGCTGGGTCGGCCAGAAGTTCGCGGAGTTCATCCGCATCGACCTCGGCTCGGTCGATGGTCGCGTGATCGAGACCGTCGACCATCGCGCTGACCAACTTGGCCAGGGAGTTCGGGGAGTTCGGGGAGTTCGCATCGGCAATGCCATCGCCCATTGCTGGGAGTACGACGTCAAGGCGCACCTGCGGTGCGCGGCCGCCGAGCACCAGCCTGGCCAAAGCCTGCGCGCGGCGTTCCCCTGCCGACAGGGACGCATCCTCGATCAGCGCCGCCTCCTTGCCAACGGACTCCATCACGGCCCGCGCAGCCGGAGTCGACATGCGCGCCAAGAGGACGGAGATGCCGTCGGACTCGTCGATGATCGCTACGTCGCGCGAACACCGCTGCTGCTCGCGGCGCAACCGCGCTCCTGCTGCATCGAGGGACGCAAGTGTCCGCTTCGCAGCGGTGCGCGTCCGCGCCACGGTTCCCCGGCGTGCCACCCGCAGAACCCGCTCTTCGAATGCGGCGCACACCTGCGAGTAAAGGTGCTCGGCGTCCGGTCCAGTCGCGTCACGAGCGGACAGGCGTCTGGACCACTCCGCCACGACACTTGCATGCCGCCCCGAGATCACACCACCGCGCAGAGCGGCAAGAGTGGCCGGCAGATGAGCATGGAGTTGGCGGGCTTCTTCAATCAGCATTCCGGTCTTAGCCGGTGACCAGCGCAGGGCCGCGGCGATCTCCTCGCGGACGGCATCTTCGATCTGCACGAGGCGTGGACTGCGACGATCCTGTCCATCCGCAGATTCGACGGTGAACTCCTCCACTCGCGGCACCGGATCCGCGGCCTCAACAAGAAGATCAGCGCGCACGGCTTCAAGCTGCGCGATGCAGCGCTCGAGGCGTTGCAGATCGCCGATGGCACGCGTTGCACGCGCATCCGCGGCGCTTCCGTTCGCAGCGCGCGCAGCCACGCCAGGCACGCCAGGCACTCCTGTGCATCGACCCGTGGAGATCCCATCGATCCCCTCCAGCAGTGCGGCCACCTCCTGCTGAAGGCCCACCTCCTGCGGAATCTCGCGACCGACTTCCACGTGCTGCATAAGGCGAATGTATGCGGGGGGTGTGACAGTCATCGGAGTAAAAAGGGCCGATCCGCCTGTCGGCACGCATCCGAAGCCACTTCGGTGCCACACTCCCAGCATGAGCACCCAGGAGAGCCAGCAAGTCCTGACCGAAAAGTCCGAAACCGGCATCACCTTCGCCGGCTTGCGCAAGCTGAACATCGTCGCTGGTTTCGCGCACCTGACACAGATGTTCTTGATCTTGTTCTTGGCGACCGACTTCTCGTTGCCGATTACTGCGGCGTACGTCTTCGGGCCCCCCGGCACCCCACCCAACGATCCGGTGACCATCCTGGATTCGCGCATCGCCTGGGGTGTGGCGCTGTTCTTCGCACTCTCTGCCTTCTTCCACTTCGTGGTCGCCAGCCCCTGGTTCTACCCGCGCTACGTCCGCGGCCTGCAAGCCGGTCACAACTACTTCCGCTGGGTCGAGTACTCGCTGTCGTCGTCGATCATGATCGTGTTGATCGCGCAGATCGTCGGCATCTCGGACGTCGCCGCGCTCATGGCGATCTTCGGTGTCAACGCGTCGATGATCCTGTTCGGCTGGCTGCAGGAGAAGTACGAGCAGCCCGGCGGCGGGATGCTGCCGTTCATCTTCGGCTGCATGTCCGGCATCGTGCCGTGGCTGATCATCGTCGTGTGGGTCCTCGCGCCCGGATCAGCCGAGAAGCCGGCTATCCCCGGGTTCGTCGTCGGAATCCTGATCTCGCTGTTCATCTTCTTCAACTCGTTCGCACTCGTGCAGTGGCTGCAATACAAGAAGATCGGCAAGTGGCGCGACTACCTGCGCGGCGAGCGCAGTTACATCGTGCTGAGCCTGGTGGCCAAGACCGCGCTGGCATGGCAGATCT
>DASYOJ010000443.1:0-1548 GCA_036007925.1 Candidatus Nanopelagicales bacterium | reverse complement strand
TCATCACCGGCGGTGGCCCCATCGGTGCGATCTGTGCCCTTGTCGCCCGCGCCCGCGGAGCGAATGTCGTAGCCGTAACCGACGTCAACGGTGATCGGCGCGCGCAAGTAGAGAAGTTGGGCTTCCCGGCCATCGATCCGATGAACGACGACCTCCCCGAAGCCGACGTCCTGCTCGAATGCAGCGGCGCCGCCCCGGCCATCGATCAGGGCATCCGCGCACTGGCTCCCGCCGGCACCGCCGTCCTCATCGGTATGGCGCCGACCGACACCGTCGCGATCCCCGTCGGTGCGATCCAGGGCAAGGAGATCTGGCTGACCGGCACGTTCCGCTACGCCAACACCTACCCCGATGCCGTCGAACTGGTCGCCTCAGGAAGGGTCGACCTCGATGCGATCGTCAGCGGGTCCTACTCGCTCGAGGAAGTCGAGAAGGCGCTCACGCACGCGAAGAAGCACCCGGCGGATATGAAGGTGATGGTTCGCCCCTAGCCACCGAAACCTGCACCTGGAGTCACAAGATCAAGATCTTGCGACGCAAAGTGCAGGATTCGGCGCGGACGAAGGATTGTGCACGAGTGGCCCCGGCAGGATTCGAACCTGCGACGCACGGTTTAGGAAACCGACGCTCTATCCCCTGAGCTACGGGGCCATGGAACGGCCAATGTAGTCACCCACAGGTGCGCCGCGTGAGGCGGTAACGTCGGGGCATGACTCCCGAAGACCACGTTCTTGCTGCTTGCGCATCGGCACTGGGGGATGGCGATGTGGTGACCGATCCGGATCGACTGCCGACCTATCAGCGGGATCGCTCGACAGGATCTCCCGCTGGTGAGCCGATCGGTGTGGTGTTCCCGCGGACCACGGATCAAGTTTCGGCCGTTGTGGCCGCGGCCTACGAGCACCGGGTTCCGGTGGTGCCTCGAGGGGCTGGCTCGGGGCTGTCCGGTGGATCCAACGCGATCGACGGCTCGTTGATCGTATGCGTGGAGAAGATGCGCGATGTCTTGTTGGTCGATGAGGGCAACGGATACGTGGAGACCCAGCCGGGGATCTTCAACACCGAATTGCGTGAACACGTGGCAGGTCACGGTCTTTGGTACGCGCCGGATCCGGCATCGAAGGACTTTTGTTCCATCGGTGGAAACGTCAACACGAACGCTGGTGGCTTGTGTTGCGTGAAGTACGGGGTCACGCGCGATTCGGTGCTGGGTCTGGAGGTGGTGCTGGCCGATGGGCGTATCACTCGGATGGGTCGCAAGACGATCAAGGGTGTGGCCGGCTATGACCTCACCGGCTTGATGGTCGGCAGCGAAGGCACGTTGGGCATCGTGACGATGGCGCGGTTGCGGCTGAGTCCAATCCCGCCAGATCCGGCAACGGTCGTGGCGGTGTTCTCAGATATCGGTGCGGCCGGACGCGCCGTGAGTTCGATCATGAACGAACTTCGCCCGAGCATGCTGGAGCTGATGGACAACACGTCCATCGTTGCGGTGGAGGAGTGGCGGTCGATGGGCCTGGACACCTCCGCCGGTGCGTTGCTGATCGG
>DASYOJ010000442.1:0-8303 GCA_036007925.1 Candidatus Nanopelagicales bacterium | reverse complement strand
GAGCCAGGATTTTCCGGTGCAGCCCCGGGTCCGTTTTGGCCGCTTCCCATTCATCGGCAAGGCAATAAGCGCCGTGGCGGACGCGATGCACCTGCCCCCGCCGCTGGAGGGCCACGACCTCTGGGCGAGAGATCCCCCATTCGGCAACCGCGCGCAGGGTAAACACCGGAACGGTATTGCGGTAATCCGACGCAATTCGCTGCTTGATCTCTTCGAGTCGAGCATCGTCAATCCATTCGCCACTCATGGATCAACTGTCCGATCACCCGGCACGCAGATCCAGACCCTTCACCACGACTGGGGATGCCGAGCACGCCTGTTGGGGAAAACGCGTAACCGGCGGGTGATTCCGGGGGAAGCGAAGCGAATCCCCCGGAATCCGGGGGATTCGCCTAGAGGGTTTTGAGGGCGGAGACGACCTTGTTCAATGAGTCTTTCGCGTCGCCGAACAGCAGTGTGGTCTTCGGGTCGAACAAGATCTCATTCTCAATACCCGCAAAACCCGGGCGCATCGAACGCTTCAAGAACACGATCTGCTGGGCTTGATCGACATCGAGGATCGGCATGCCGTAGATCGGCGCACTTTGATCGGTACGCGCTGCGGGGTTCACTACGTCGTTGGCACCCACCACGAGGACCACATCGGTGGCCGAGAACTCCGGGTTGATCTCGTCCATCTCCTTGAGCTGCTCGTAAGGAACATTCGCTTCCGCGAGCAACACGTTCATGTGCCCGGGCATTCGACCGGCCACCGGGTGGATGGCGTAATCAACTTCGATGCCCTTTTCGGTGAGCAGATCGGCGAGTTCACGCAGCGTGCTTTGGGCTTGGGCAACAGCCAAGCCGTACCCGGGAACCAAGATCACCTTGCCCGCGAAGCCCAGCATGATCGCGACATCGTTCGCCGAGCCCGAGCGGACCGGACGATCGCTTCCTCCTCCGGCGCTGCCGGCAGTGGTTCCGGAGAACGCTCCGAACAAAGTAGACGTCAGCGGGCGACCCATCGCCTTGGCCATCAGGTTCGTCAGCAACGTGCCCGAAGCACCCACCAGCGTGCCGGCGATCAGCAGCAGGACGTTGTCGAGCACGTAACCCGACGCGGCAACGGCCAGGCCGGTCATCGCATTCAACAGTGAGATGACGATCGGCACGTCCGCGCCACCGACGGGTAGTACGAACAAGATGCCAAAGAGCAGACCTAGACCAAGGAGCGCCCACAGCAACCACTCCTGCGGAGCCACGATCAGCCACACACCGCCGACCACGGTCGCAAGGGCAACGAGGATCGTGATCCATTTGCCGAGCGGAATCACCACCGGGCGGGTGGTCATGAGCTCTTGGAGTTTCAGGTACGTCACGATCGAACCGGAGAACGCGACCGAACCGATGATGACCGTGGCCACGGTGAAGATCAAGAACAGCAAATCGTCCGAATCGACAACGAGGTACTCGACAACAGCGATTAATGCCGCCGCGCCGCCACCGACTCCATTGAACAACGCCACCAACTGGGGCATCGCGGTCATCTTCACGCGACGTGCTGCTACCAAACCCAACACCGAGCCGACCGCGAGGAACACCAAGATCAGCACCAAGTTGGCGAGTTTGATTCCACTGAAGAACAGCACCGTGGTGGCCAGCACCGCACCGATAGCACCCAGCAAGACACCGGTGCGCGCCGTGCGCGGAGACGACATGGACTTCAGTGCCAGGATGAATAAGACCGCTGCTACCAGGTAGCTGAGTTGCACCCAGGTTGGGTCCACGTGGGTCTCGCTCATGCAGCACCGCCTTCGTTAGCAGGTGCAGCAGGCTTCTTGGGCTTGAACATCTCCAACATTCGATCGGTGACAACGAAACCACCGACCAGGTTGATTGCTCCGAGAAGCACAGCAGCCAAGGCGATCCACAGCGCCAAGGAATTCGGTTCGGCTTTACCGGCGACGATGATCGCGCCCATCACCACTACACCGTGGATGGCGTTGGCTCCGGACATCAATGGAGTGTGTAAGACGGTGGAAACTTTCGAGACAACTTCGAAGCCGACGAAGATGCTCAGTACGAAGATTGTCAGCAGTGCGATGCCGTCCATGCTCACGCACCTCCCTGCAGCGCCTGCTGCGCTGCTTCGCTACGGATTTCCCCGTTGAAGACGATGGCGCAACCGTCGAGAATCTCGTCTTCGAGATCGACCACCACTTGCTCGTCTTTGACCAGCAGCGCTGCGAGCGCTGCGACGTTCATTGCATACAACTGCGAGGCGTGCACCGGCATCTCGCTGGCCACATCCTTAGCACCCCAGACAGTGACTTCACCTATCAAGACTTCCTCGCCAGGAAGTGAGCCTTCGACGTTGCCGCCGGTCTCGCTAGCGAGGTCGACAACGACCGAGCCAGGTTTCATCGTCTCGACCATCTCGCGGGTGACCAGCATCGGTGCCTGTCGACCAGGGACCGCCGCAGTGGTGATGACGACATCGGACTCGGCAATGTAAGGAGTGAGCAGTTCACGTTGGCGCGCCGCGCGATCTTCGCTCATCTCCCGCGCGTAACCCCCCGAGCCTTCGAGGGCCTCGAGTTCGAGGGTGATGAAGGTGGCGCCCATCGATTTCACTTCATCGGCACTGGCCGGGCGGACGTCGTAGGCGGAAACCTTGCCGCCGATCCGCTTGGCGGTGGCGATCGCCTGGAGCCCGGCAACACCTGCGCCCAGGACCAGCACCTTCGCCGGCTGAATCGTGCCGGCGGCGGTCATGAACAACGGGAAGAACGACGGCAACCGGTCCGCACCGACCAAAGCAGCGCGATACCCGGCCACCAGGGCCTGGGAAGTCAAGGCATCCATCGACTGCGCCCGGGAGATGCGGGGCAAGGTGTCGAAGGACAGCCCCGTGGCGCCAGCGTCGCGCAGCGCCTTGATGGTCTCGAGGTCTTGTGCGGGGGAAAGAAAGGAGATCGCCACCGTCCCCCTACCTAGTCGCGAGGCACGCCCGTAATCCAGCGGGCGCACACTGGCCACTACATCGGCTGCCGCGAGTTGATCGGTCAGCTCGGCTTCGGTGAACACGCTTGCGCCGGCATCTACGAAGGAATCGTCGCTCGCGAAAGCTGCGTCTCCAGCATGGGACTGCACTGCCACCTCGTAGCCGAGCTGGGTGAACTTGCGCACCACTGAGGGCATCATCGCGACACGGCGCTCCCCAGGCCGGGTCTCTGCAGGGATAACGATCTTCACGTACCTGGCCTCGCTCTCACAGGTTTCGGCGCGAGCGCAGATAAAGGTTCTGCGTCGATCGCCGAGCGCGAGCCTAGCGGGAGCGATCCGTTAACCGAAACGACAATCAAAAGTCCCCCACTCGTCAGCGGTGAATGGATAGCCTCGAGCCGTGATGCTGTCGATGTTCATCTTGTGGATAGTCGTCTTCCTCGGGATCTTCTTTCGCAAGAAGTGGGTTCCCGCCGTTGCGATCGTGTCCATGGTCTGGACGCTGGTATTGCTCCGGCTGCACATGACCGACCCGATCCCGCTCAGCTTCTAAGGGGGGACATGTCCATCATCGACCGGAGCGAAACCGCCTTCGAATCGCGCGAACTCGTCATTGCGCGCTGGATCAACGTCCTGGCCCTGTTCGCCCTCATCGGGGTACTGGCCGGATCCCTGCACTTGCAGTTCGGGGTGGGCGAGCAGCCGTGCCCACTGTGCCTGGTGCAGCGCTCGGGGATGATCGCGATCGCCGTCGGGCCGATCATGAACTTGCTGTGGGGCATGCGGCCGATGCACTACGCGCTGAGCATCTTCGGCGCATTCGTCGGTGGTGCCGGCAGCGTTCGGCAGATCCTGCTGCACATCGCACCCGGGGACCCCGGTTACGGCCCGGCGGTATTCGGCTGGCACCTGTACACGTGGGCGTTCGTGACCTTCGCGATTGCCGTCGTGGGGTGCGCGTTCATGCTGCTGTGGAGCAAGCCCTTCGAAGTGGGCGATACCGGTGTCATCGGCGAACGGGGTTTCCTGCGCTTCGCCGCGTTGTTTGGCATCACGTGGGTGACCATCGATCTGCTCATCGTGGGCATCTCGGTTATCCCCGAGTGCGGCCTGGGTATGTGCCCGGATAACCCGCCGGATATCAATGGCCTCGGCGGAGTTGGCGGTTGGCTGTTGATGGGTGGCGTGGGGTTAGTTGCGGCGATCATCGCCGCGGTCATCGACCGCCGGCTACCGATCCAAGAATCCGCTTAACGCGCCAGCTTGAGCAGTTTGCTCAGGTAGGTGTCGTAGATCTCGGCAACTTCGCGTCCGCCCGCAGTGCGGACAAGTTGGACGGGCTGCCCGAATCCTTCGGCCTGCTGCACCGCTATCCGCTCGGGCATCATCGGCTTCATTACCGCTGTGCGCCCGTAGATTTCCACGAGTTCCTGCTCGCGGTATTGATGCTCCTCGGCCACCGCGCGCACCCGGTTGACCACGATTCCGGCGAGTTGCAGATCGGGGTTGTGGTTCTTTCGGACTTCGTCGATCTCGGCCATCGCCCGTTCAACCCCTTGCGCTCCGAAGTACGAGGGTGTGGTGACCACCAAGGCCAGGTCCGAGGCAGCCAGCGCCTCCCGGGTGAGCGCACCCAGGGACGGCGGGCAGTCGATCAGCACGAGGTCATAGCCCTCGAGGTGGGACAGCGCGCGGGCGAGTTTGGGCCGCCACGGACCACCGGTCCACGCATCGAAACGGATGGTGTTCGCGTGCCCGGGAAGCACATCGACTTCCCCGGGCGCCACCTCCCAATCGCAGGGGGTCAGCGCGGCCTCGACGCTGTCTTTCGTGGGGTGCCCGAGGACATCGGCCACCGTGGTGCGCGGCTTGTGGGATTTGAGCAACGACGTCGCATTCCCCTGGGGATCCAGGTCGACCACGAGCGTGGCCAGTCCCTGCACAGTGGCCGATCCGGCCAATCCCAGCACCACCGACGTCTTGCCGACGCCACCTTTCAAACTCAGCACGCTCACCACGGTCATGGCGGCAGTCTGTCGGGGTGCGGCGGCGGGCACAACCGATTTGCCGGGCTACCGGGGCTCCCGGTTATCGTGGCGCGTCGACTTCGGGGGTAGGCAAAAGCTCAACGACGACGGGAATTCCATGCGAAGCATCACCGCCACAGTGGCCATCGCCCTGATCGCCGGCAGCGCCCTGGCCTACGGGCCGGCCGCCAGTGCAACCGAAGCCACCTCCCCGATGAGCCGCCCGGCCCAGCCGGCACAGCCAGCACAGGACGCCTGCTACGACTACCGCGCCGGCGGCACCAAGGCCCAGGCGGCGACGGCGCCGCCGGTCCCGTGCGAGGGTCCGCACACGGCGCAGACGTATTACGTGCGCTCCCTTCCCGAGAGCTTCGGGATTCCCAAGAACGCCGGCGCCAAGAAGCGTTTGCGCGTGGCGAGTGCGTGCACCCCGGATGCGATGAACGCCTACCTCGGGCTGACGAACACCAAAATTCCCAGCCGTTTCCAGACCGTCGCCGTCTTCCCTACCGAGGCCCAGTGGAACGCCGGTGAGCGTTGGATGCGCTGCGACGTCGTCCTACGTGGGGGCAAGAAGTTCGCCCGTTTCTCTGGCACTGCGCCGGCTTTGGTCGCCTCGACCCCGCGTGATCAGTTCGATTTCTGCACACCGAACGTGCCCGGTTCGCGCACCAAGGCGGCTTACCCGTGCAACAAGCCCAAGAAAAACTGGATCATGGTGGCCGAGCGCGATCTCGGGAGCATCAAGAAGAACTTCCCTGGCACGCGCAAGGTCGAGCGCAAAGCCAAGCGGATCTGCGAGCGAGTCGGCAACCGCTACACCGAGCGCAAGAAGTTCTTCCCCTGGTGGGCGATCTGGCCGACCCGCACGGGCTGGAAGGAAGGCGATCGCACCGCGCAGTGCTTCGTGCCTTACGAGGAGTACATCAAGACGACCCAGTCCGGATAGCTAGCACGCAAGAGTCACTCAGCGCAGCGGACTGCGCGGATCATCCTCGGGATACATCGACGTCTGCTCGGGCTCGGTGGCCTGCAGCCGCTCGAACTGCTCATCACTCAACGTGACGTCAAGGGATCGCATGATCGACGTGATGGTCTCAGGTTTGGTAGCACCGGGTATCGGGATGATCACCCGTGACATCTTCAGCAACCACGCGAGCGTGACCTCTTGCGCCGTCGCGCCCACTTCGTCGGCCACCTCTGCGAAAGCCGCAAAACGCGAACCGACGTCTTTGGCGTGGGTTGCACCACCCAGCGGAGACCAGGGCAAAAACGCGATGCCTTCGCGCTCGCACCGCTCAAGGACATCGAGGTCGGCCCGGTAACGAGGCGACAGTTCGTTTTGCACGGAGACAACGCCGCCGCCGTTTGCCGATCCGAGTTCGGCGATCGCAAGGTCCAGTTCGTCGGCCGTGACATTCGATAGCCCGATACGCCGGATCAGATGACGATCCTTGAGTGCTTGCAGCGCCTGGATCTGCTCCAGATACGTCATCGTCGGATCGTGCCGATGATGCTGATAAAGGTCGATGATGTCGACACCAAGTTCGGTGAGGCTGTCTTCGCACGCCCGCACGAGGGCGTCGGGTTTGGAATTTCGGCCCCACGCTTCACCCTCGCTGCGCGTGATGCCGCCTTTGGTGGTGATCAAGATGTCGGTCAACGACGACGCCCCGGTGTAGGTGCGGATAGCTTCCGCCACGAGAGCCTCGTTGTGCCCGACCGCATCCCAGGACGGTGCGTAGATGTTGGCGGTGTCGAGCAGGGTGATCCCTGCATCCAGCGCAGCGTGGATGGTGTCCACGGCTTGTTCGCGGTGGTCGACCATCCGGCCGTTGCTTAACGGCATGCAGCCCAAGCCGATCGCCGATACCTGGATGTCACCGATGTTCCGTTGTTCGATCATGGAATCACCCTAGGTGAACTCGATTAGTTGCTTATCCGGTCGTGTTTGCCGTCTCGGTAGACACCCACCATCGCCGCTGTCATGTAGATCGCTGTTGCCAGTAATCCGATGCCGACGACAAGCGGTAACGGCAGTGGCGTCAAGCCGGTCCACTCCAACTCAAGATCGATATCGAATAGACCTCGATCCGCGCCAGCGGCATACCGATGAGCGTGCACCCACAAGGACACACTCGCTGCCGCCACCATCGCTATGGCGATCATGACCGCAGCGCCGCGCGGAAGCGGCAGGCCAGCATCGCGAGGGCGGCCATACGGCACCGCCACACTCACGGTGGCCCACGTCAGCACGATCAGCGGTAGCAGGTACCGGGCTTGCACGACCTCCCCTACACCCAAGCCTTCACGCTGCAAGAACACCAGCGGAACCAGGATCAAGGCCGCTAGCGCGAGCAAGCTGGCTGCCACCTTGCGGGCAGTCATCACCTGCACCCCGCGGTAGACAAGGGCGCCGAGAACGAGGAGACCGAAAACGAACACCAGCGGCGGTAACGCTGTGTCGTTCCACCCCAGGGCCATGCTGCCGGCCGCGCCAGCGAGGTAGACCGGCAGATACACGATGTTCGTCAAGAGCAACCCGATACCGGGCTCGGCGGTGCCCATACCACCGATCACGTCGCTGCCCGGTGCGCCGAAGGTCGCAAAGCGCACCAAACCCACTCCGGCGATCGCCAAGAGGAGCACAGCGGCTATCCATGCCTCGCGTGCCCGCCGAAAACCGGTAAGTATCAGTACAACGGCAACTGTCGCCGCCGCATAGGCAGCGGCATCCACCCGCGAACCGATCGCGAGCACGGCTGCTAAAACTGTCGCACCCGCCAACACCCACGTTCGCCGCGACCGCCAATCAGTGCGGCGCGCAAGAGCCAAGCCGAATGCCCATAGGAACGTGATTCCGGTCAACGTCCAACTGCTCGGGTTGGTCGAAGGAATGATGAATAACCCGAGAGGCACGTAGACAACAGCAACGACGACAACCACTGCTGATCGAATCGCCTGACTCAGCACGCGCAGCGCGAGCGCAAGCAGGCCTGCGGCGATCAGCGCATTGAACAGGCGCATGATCAATACGGATCGTTCCTCGTCGGGTCCAACGAACACACCCATTGCTTGATAGAAAGTGCCCGGATACAAACCCTGGACATCGTTGACCCGATCGGTCGCCACCAGCCGATCGCTCAAGACTTCGGAGCACGCTGCTGTGACCGTGGCGTCGTAGGCGAAACACTCGTGCGCGAACCCGACCGATTCGGGTACCAGCCGAACCCCGGAAAGCGCGGGGTCCATCTCGCACACCCCGTCTCGCTCGCCACCGGCGCACCAAAT
>DASYOJ010000441.1:0-8336 GCA_036007925.1 Candidatus Nanopelagicales bacterium | reverse complement strand
AGCACACGTGGTGAACCGAACCACAGTCCCGCGACAGCGATCCCTGTCAATGCGATGGCGGAGATGATCCCGACGCTGGTGCCTAAGGCGGCGCCGTAGGCGATGGCCACCATGGCCACGAGGGCGGCGATGACGATCCACCACCACGGCCCAGGCAGCAGCCGCTCGCGGTATACCGGGGGCGCTGACATGAACCCATTGTTATGGGTTGGTGTTACGGGTTGGTGTTATCGGTCAGTGTTTTAGGTTGATGTTCTGGAGTGGCAGCGAAGGTCGCGGGTATGGTCACGTCGATGGCTATTGGCGACGAAACAGCACCAGCGGATGCGACCCTTCCCGAGCGGGCGGTGCATGGCCCGCAGCCCGGCGATCGAATTCCCAGTCACTTTCGGTGGTGTTTCGGATGTGGCAGTGACCACCCCACCGGTTTGCATATGGAGCTATTCGCCGGGAGCGGGCTCGACACGTATGGAACGTTCATTGTGTCTGATCACCACCAGGGGGCGCCGGGTCTGGCGCACGGTGGTTTGCTCACAACTGCGATGGATGAGGTCTTCGGTTCGTTGAATTGGCTCTTGGCGAAACCAGCCGTCACCGCGCACCTGGAATGTGATTTTCGCCGCCCCGTGCCGGTCGGCTCGAAGCTTGAGATGCGCGCGATGGTCCAGGGAGTCAAGGGTCGGCGCGTGCATATGTCCGGGGAAGCAATGTTGGCGGGCAAGACCGCGGTCACCGCGCGGGCGATATTTGTGCAGGTGCCGCTGGAACACTTCTTGGACCACGGCAATGCCGATCAGGTGCAACAAGCCATTCGCGAACGTGGCCAGCAAACGGGCATCCAAGGTCCTGGCGTCGGTGAGATCGATGTGCAGGTCAACCCATGACACACGTGCGAGTACCGATGACGCGGCTGGACCCAGAAATACCGGTTCCCACGCGGGAGCATCCCGGAGATGCCGGATGGGACCTGCGCTCGCGCATCGATGTTCGGCTCGAGCCTGGGCAGCGCGTTGTGATCCCCACCGGCATCGCGCTTGCATTGCCCGATGGGTTCGTAGGCCTTGTGCATCCGCGCAGCGGTTTGGCGGCCCGGCATGGCTTCGCCTTGGTCAATTCACCCGGAACCATCGACGCCGGCTATCGGGGCGAAATTGCAGTGATCGGCATGAACACCGACCAGCGGGATCCGATCGTGATCCAACGAGGGGAGCGGATCGCGCAACTACTCGTGCAGCGCGTGTGCACGCTGGACATCGTCGAAGTCGACCACCTGCCGGAATCGATTCGTTCGGCCGGCGGACTTGGGTCGACCGGCACGCGCTGATCCAAAAGCTCAGCCGGTACCGTGGTGGTACTAAGCGAAAGGGAGTAACACGTGGGCTTGTTTGGGCGCTCTCGCGACGAGGCACCCGCCGAGGATTCCGGTGGCGATGAGGTCGAGGCTTCCGAGCATTCGGCGCTGACGCAGGAGACGGGTGCGGCGAGCCCCGAAAGCAACGCGCAAGCCCTACGGGTGAATGGCCCCTGGGATGCGAATGAGGATTACCCTGACGTGCCCCGTGTCGATCTTGGCGGCCTACTCATCCCGCAAAGTGACAAGGTACGTATCCAGGTGCAAGCCGATCCGTCTAGCGGTGCCGTGAGCCAGTTGACGATTCTGAGCGAGGGTTCCGCCGTTCAAATCCAACCGTATGCGGCTCCCAAGAAGGACGGCATGTGGGATGAGATTCGTGGCCAAATTGTCTCCTCGATCAACTCCTCCGGTGGTTTGGTGGAACAGCAGGAAGGGTCCTACGGGACGGAGGTGCGCGCGCAGGTAGCCACCGCTGAGGGTAAGCCGCAGCCGGCGCGCTTTTGTGGGATCGATGGTCCGCGCTGGTTCGTTCGATTGGTCTTCTTGGGCAAAGCCGCGCGGGACGACTCCGCCGCTGGCGTGCTCGATGACATCGTGCGCGGAACAGTGGTGGTGCGCGGCGATGAAGCCATGCCGATGGGCAACTCGATTCCCTTACGCGTTCCGCCCACCGACGATGTTCAAGCCGAACAGGGGCCAACTCCGGCCCCCGCATCCAGCGAGCGCCCCACCATCACCCTTCCGCCGCGAGGTCCCGAAATCACCGAGACCCGCTAGAAGACGTCCCTTACCCGTTTGCCCATGACTAGCGAGGTGGTCACATGGATTCATCGGTCCTGACCCGGACCCTGCGTCGGTTGACCGAGACGGGTGCACAGCGTGCTGTGCGCGAATCTAAGGCGACACACGAAAGCAGACATCCCGGGGAGACGGTGACCTCTATTCATTCGTGCTGCCCGGGCAAGCAGGTCACCGTGGCGGGGATGATTACCTGCCTCGATGTCACACCGGATGGCAGCACCCCAGCGCTGGAGATCACGATTGACGACGGCTCGGGGGAGTTGTTCGTGGTGTGGCTTGGCCGGCGCCGCATTCCGGGCATATTCAAGGGCCGGCAGATCGTCGTGCACGGCAGGCTTAATTGCGTAACCGAGCATCCAACGATCTATAACCCCCGTTACGAATTACTGCCTGAGTAGTTCATGTCCAACACCCCGCCAAGTAGCGAATTTGCCGATAACGATCCGGTTGGTGACGACGATTCCGCTGGTGAATCCGGACATGAAGTGGCCGAAGCGGCACGCGAGATCCGCGCGGAGGGATTAATCCTCGAACGAGCTATCGGGGGATGGCGCGGGATGATCGATACCGGGCTACCCGCTGTGGTGTTCATTACCGTCTTCGCGTTCGGGGGTCGGGTCCTCACGCCGGCTTTGATAGCGGCGCTGGTGTCGGGAGTCCTCTTAGCGACCTGGCGCCTCATTCGCCGGGAGTCACTGCAGCAGGTCCTCACCGGATTCGTAGGTCTTGCCATTGCCGCAGCCTTTTCCGCGTGGACCGGCAACGCTGAGGACTTCTTTTTGCCGGGGCTGTTGACGAACCTGGCATATGGCTCGGTCTTCATCGTTTCCATCTTCGTCGGATGGCCAGCGCTCGGCATCGTCATGGGCTATCTGACCGGCGACGGCAGCCGGTGGCGTCAGGACAAGCGCCTGCGCCGCACATACGCGGCAGCGTCGTGGATTTGGGTAGGTGTGTTCTTCCTGCGGCTGAGCGTTCAAGGCCCGCTTTATCTGGCAGGTGCCATCGAAGCGCTTGGTGTGGCCCGCGTGATCATGGGCTGGCCGCTGTTCCTTGCGGGGGCCTACCTCACCTACCGGGTGCTGGCCCCGATCTATCGCGAACGGCGGGCCGCCCACGAGGCCGAACCTAGTTAGCTGGGAGCGCTATTGCGCGGTGTCTGCTGCTGGATCGTGGCACATCAGGGCTTGCAGCGCTGCTTCTTGAGCAGGCGCCACCACGAACAACAACTCGTCACCGGCTTCTAGATCGCCGGCATCTTTCGGTAGCAAGACCTGGGCGCCCCGCACAATGGCAACAGGAGCAGTGTTGGTCGGCCAGGGAATATCTTCCACCTGCTTTGCCACGACAGGGGAGTCCGCGGCCAAGGTCATTTCGACAAGTTCAGCGGCGCCTTGTCGGAAGGTGAATAACCGCACCAAATCTCCGACGCTGACTGCTTCTTCGACCAGCGCCGAGAGCATGCGTGGCGTTGAGACGGCAACGTCCACGCCCCAGGAGTCATCGAACATCCATTCGTTCTTGGGGTGGTTCACCCGCGCAACTACGCGAGGAACACCGAATTCCGTCTTCGCCAAGAGGGAGACAACCAAGTTCACTTTGTCGTCACCGGTTGCCGCTACGACCACCTGGCACTCCGCTAGGCGGGCGGCATCCAAACTGTTCACCTCGCAAGCATCGGCCAGCAACGCTTGCGCACCGGCCACAACACCGGGGCGTGCCAACTCAGCATCCTTGTCGATGAGCAGGACGTCGTGACCGTTCGTCACGAGTTCGCGTGCAATGGCCCGGCCCACTTTCCCAGCGCCAGCTATGGCCACCCGCATCATGCGCGCACCGGCCCCTTCTCACAAATGCGCTCGACGTCGTCCTTGTGCTCGGGCGGGAACAGCAGGTGTACAAGATCACCGTCTTGTACGACGGTCTTCTCATCCGGCAGCAGCGTTGTTCCGTAGCGAGTGAGGAAAGCCACCCGCGCGCCAGTTGCCTCCGCGAGCTCGCGGGTGCGTTTGCCGATCCAATTCTCGCCGATATGGACCTCTGCCAGGGCCATGGAACCAGTGGGGTCGGTGTATTCGGTTTCGGCTCCCAGCGGTAGCAAAGTGCGCATGATCTGAGTGGTTGTCCACGACACTGTCGCCACAGTGGGGATTCCCAGACGCTGGTACACCTCGGCTCGTCGAGGATCGTAAATGCGTGCGGCAACGTTCTCGACTCCGTAGGTCTCCCGCGCCACGCGAGCCCCGAGGATGTTGGTGTTGTCACCACTGCTGACAGCTGCGAATGCGTGGGCGCGCTCAATCCCTGCGTTCTCGAGGGTCTGACGATCAAAACCGACACCGGTGACCGTGATACCGCTGAAGTCGGCACCCAATTTGCGGAAAGCCTTCGCGTCTTGGTCGACGATCGCAACGGAGTGACCAAGTTCGTCCAGGGCTGCGGCTAAGAGCGATCCGACGCGACCACAACCAAGGATGACGACGTGCACACCGCAACGCTACACGCGAGAGCGCTTAGGGTGCCCACGTGTCGTCTCTTGAGGCAGGCGCCGGGCCCGTCGGTGACCACCATCCACCGGTGCAGGCAGGTGACCTGGTGGATCTCACCATCGAGGGGGTCGCACACGGGGGCCACATGGTTGCTCGTCTTGGTGGCGGTGCTGGTGATGGTGGCGATACCCACGGCCGCCCCCGAGGCTTTGTGCTGTTCGTTCGGCATGCGCTACCTGGCGAGCAGGTTGTAGCCCAGGTGGTCGATGTTCGCCGCGGCCACGGATTCGCCGAAGCAGTCGAGATCGTGCGTGCCCACCCTCAGCGCGTATCGCCGGCGTGTGACTCTTTCCGCCCTTTCGGCTGCGGTGGTTGCGATTTCCACCATGCTGATCGGGCTCTGCAACACGAACTCAAGCTTTCGGTGCTACAGGATGCGTTGATCCGACTTGGTGGACTCGAGCCGATCCGCGCGCAAGAACTCATGGCTTCTGGAATGCGCGACCTTGGTAGCGGGTCGGGGTGGCGCACGCGCATGCGTTTTTCGACGGTGCGGCCAACCCAGGAGCCGGGGACTGTGGCGATGCACGCTCATCGCAGCAGCACATTGATTGATGCGAGCGCCTGCGTGATTGCCGATCCTGAGGTGTTGACCGCGGCCGCAACGGCGGCTCGTGATGCCACCGAAGGGGCGCAGATCCTTGTGGCCCGCGGTGACAAGGGGCCTGCGGTGGTGCACGTCCACGAGCCGGACACACGGGGGGATGCCGGCACGAAGCCTCGGGTGCGTCATCACCTCGACATCCACGGTGAGCGTATTGATTTTCGGGTCCCGGTCGATGCCTTCTGGCAGGCCGATCCGCGGTTGGTCGGGCAGATGGTCGAAGCGGTACTCGACTTCGGTGCACCGCGAGCAGGGCAGGTGTGGTGGGACCTGTATGCCGGGGCGGGCCCACTGGCTGCCGGCTTGGCGGTGGCGGTGCGCACGAGGTCGGGGGGACCCGAGGGGCTCGTGCACGCGGTGGAGGGCTCATCGGTGGGGGTGCAGGCGGCTCGGCGCGCGTTGCACGACATGCCGTGGGTACGCATCCACCACCAGGACGTGCGGGCCTGGCTCAGCGCGCCGCCCGCGCCGCCACCGACCGGCGTGGTGCTTGATCCTCCTCGATCGGGGGCGGGGGCTTTCGTGGTGCAGGCGATCGCCAGCGCTGGACCGAGTGTGGTCATCTACCTGGCCTGCGACCCGATGGCGCTGGGGCGTGATACCGCGACGTTGGCCGAGCATGGCTACCAGTTGACCGGGCTGCGGATGTGGGATGCCTTCGCGCACACGCACCACTTCGAGACCGCGGCTGTCTTCCGTCGGGAGGATCAGATATCTTGATATCAAGATATCTAGGGAGGCCACCGTGGGCAGTCACGATAGTTTCGGAGCACGTGGGCAGCTCACGGTCGCGACGTCGGCAGGGGAGCAGTCCTACGAGATCTTCCGGATCTCCAGCGTCGAGGGATCGGCGAACCTGCCGTTTACCCACAAGGTGCTGCTGGAGAATCTGCTTCGCACCGAGGACGGCGCCAATGTGACCGCCGAGATCATCCGCGATATCGGCCAGTGGGACCCGACTGCTGAACCAACGACCGAAATCCAGTTCACGCCGGCCCGTGTCGTGATGCAGGACTTCACCGGGGTGCCCGTCGTGGTGGACCTGGCAACCATGCGTGAAGCCGTACGCGACCTCGGAGGCGATCCGGCACGTATCGAGCCGTTGGCACCAGCGGAGTTGGTCATCGACCATTCGGTTATCGCCGACTTCTTCGGAATGGCCGATGCGCAAGAACGCAACGTTGCCTTGGAGTACGAGCGCAATCAGGAGCGGTACCAGTTCCTGCGCTGGGGACAAGGCGCCTTTGACGAATTCAAGGTGGTGCCGCCGGGCACGGGCATCGTCCACCAAGTCAACATTGAATCCCTCGCCCGTGTCGTTATGGCCCGCAAGGGTCAGGCCTATCCCGACACAGTGGTTGGCACCGACTCCCACACCACGATGGTCAACGGATTGGGAGTGCTTGGCTGGGGCGTTGGCGGCATCGAAGCCGAGGCAGCCATGCTCGGGCAGCCGGTTTCCATGCTGTTGCCGCGGGTGGTGGGTTTCAAACTCACCGGTGAATTGCCGCAGGGGACCACCGCCACCGATCTTGTTTTGACGATCACCGAAATCCTGCGCACGCACGGGGTTGTCGGGAAATTTGTGGAGTTCTACGGGGATGGTGTTTCGGCGGTGCCGCTGGCCAACCGCGCAACGATCGGAAACATGAGCCCGGAGTACGGCAGTACCGCGGCAATCTTTCCGATCGACCAAACAACGTGTGATTACCTGCGGCTCACCGGGCGCACGGAAGACCAGATTGCCCTGGTGGAGACCTATGCCCGAGAGCAAGGCCTGTGGCACGACCCGGCCCACGAGCCGCGCTATTCGGAAGTCTTGGAACTGGACTTGTCCACCATCGAGCCATCTTTGGCCGGCCCCAAGCGGCCGCAGGATCGGGTGTTGGTCTCGCAGGCTCGAGCATCCTTCGAGCAGGCGTTGAACGACTACACCGCCGCACCGAGTAAGCGCGTGGACATTGACATCGCGGGAGAGACGGCCACGATCGGACATGGCGCGGTAACCATCGCTGCGATCACCTCGTGCACCAATACCTCAAATCCCACCGTCATGATCGGTGCGGGCTTGTTAGCGAAAAAAGCCGTTGACAAGGGACTTACGCGCAAGCCCTGGGTGAAGACAACGCTGGCGCCGGGCTCACGTGTGGTCACCGACTACTACGAACGGTCAGGACTGTTGCCCTACCTGGAGAAGTTGGGCTTCGACATCGTGGGCTATGGATGCACGACCTGCATCGGTAACTCCGGTCCTTTAATTCCCGAGGTAAGCGCAGCCGTCAACGAGCATGACCTGGCGGTCACATCGGTACTGAGCGGTAACCGCAACTTCGAAGGTCGCATCAATCCTGACGTCAAGATGAATTACCTTGCCTCGCCCCCGTTGGTGGTGGCTTATGCAATAGCCGGGACGATGGATCTTGATCTTCTGGTGGAACCGTTGGGAAGCGACGCCAAAGGGGACCCGGTGTACTTGGCCGATATCTGGCCAAGCGCCCGCGAAGTGCAAGATGTCATCGACTCCTCGATCGATACTGAGATGTTCACTTCGCGTTATGCCGACGTCTTTGCCGGTGACGAGCGTTGGCAGGCCCTGCAAACTCCCGAAGGTGAAATCTTCGAGTGGGATGCATCGAGCACATACGTGCGTAAACCTCCCTACTTCGATGGGCTCGCCAAAGACCCGCAGCCGGTGGCTGACATTGAGGGTGCTCGCGTATTGGCCCTGCTCGGTGACTCCGTGACAACTGATCACATCTCACCTGCCGGGTCGATCAAGGCCGACAGTCCGGCAGGTCGGTACCTCATCGAGCACGGCGTGGATCGAAAGGACTTCAACTCTTACGGATCGCGGCGCGGCAACCATGAGGTCATGATCCGTGGCACCTTCGCCAACATCCGGCTTCGTAATTTGATGCTTGAAGGTGTCGAGGGTGGCTTCACGGTGGACTTCACCCAAGGAAGCGATGTTGTGGTCCCGATCTTCGATGCGGCTATGTCCTATGCCGAACGTGGCATTCCGCTGGTA
>DASYOJ010000440.1:0-2254 GCA_036007925.1 Candidatus Nanopelagicales bacterium | reverse complement strand
TGAGGCCGGCTCCCCCCAAGGCTGGCACCGAAGTGATCAATACCAACGATGGCTCCTGACCTGCCGACGTATCGGTACCAGCCTTGGGGGGAGCCGGCCTCAATGGCAACCCGGGCGGTAACGCTCGGATCGAGCACGGAGTCTTGATAGGACTGATCCTGGGACTCGAACCATTCCAAACACGGCAGGCTCGCAACGTTCACCTCGATGCCTTCAGCGGCCAAGGTCTCGGCGGCTTCGAGGGCCAGATGTACCTCGGAACCGGTAGCCATGAGCAGCGCGGCGGGTCGTTGCTGCCCGGCCACGCGGCGCACAAGGTATCCACCACGCCGCACACCGTCACGGACCTCAGGGATCGGTGTCCGGGCGACCGGGACACCCTGGCGGGTAAGGATGAGGCCGACGGGACCGCGCTGCTGCACGATCGCGGCCCAGGCAGCGGCTGTTTCCTGGGCGTCCGCGGGTCGGCAGACGGCGAAACCGGGGATGGCTCGCAAGGACCACAGGTGCTCAATGGGCTGGTGCGTTGGACCATCCTCACCGAGTCCGATCGAATCATGGGTCCAAACGAAAGTGCTCGGCACCTGCATCAAGGCGGCAAGTCGAACGGCGCCGCGCATGTAGTCGCTGAAGACGAGGAACGTGCCGCCGAAGGGTCGCGTGAGACCGTCCAGCGCGATGCCGTTGACGATGGCACCCATGGCGTGTTCGCGGATGCCGAAATGGATGACACGCCCGTAGGGGGAGGATGTGGGGGAACGCTCGGGCAGGAAGCTCAAGCCGCCCTCGATCGTGGTGTTGTTGGACTCGGCGAGGTCCGCCGAGCCGCCCCACAATTCCGGGAGCACGCCGGCGAGCGCGTTGATGCTTTCCCCCGATGCTTTGCGGGTGGCGATAGCCGCTCCGATTTCGTATTCCGGGAGCACGGCTTGCGCATCGACCGGGAGTTCGCGGGCCAGGAGCCGCTCCAGCAGTGCAGCGTGCTGGGGGTTGGCCGCCTGCCAGGTGTCGAACTGGCTGTCCCAGCGCGCGTGTTCGCGCTGTCCCCGCTGGGCCCGATCGGAGCGAATCTGTGTGAGGAGATCTTCGGGGAAAGCGAAGTGCTCATCGGGGTCTAATCCGAGTTCACGTTTGGTCGCAGCGACTTCCTCGGCACCCAGTGCAGCTCCGTGCGATTTCGCGGTTCCTTGGGCGTTGGGTGCCGGCCACGCGATCGTGGTTCCCATGCGAATGAAGGTCGGCCGGTCGGTGGTGGATCGGGCCGTCACCAACGCTGCATGCAGCCCCTCAAGGTCGACATCACCCGATGGCAGCGCCGGCACCTCGTGCACGTGCCATCCATAGGCGCGGTAGCGGGCGGCCACGTCTTCATCGATCGCGACTGCCGTGTCACCTTCAATGGAGATTCGGTTATCGTCCCAAATGACGCACAGGTGTGCGAGCCGCTGACGAGCAGCGAGCGACGATGCCTCGGCGGAGACACCCTCCTCGAGATCGCCGTCGGATGCCATGACCCACACGCGATGGTCGAACGGGCTGTTGTGCTCTGGCGCCTGCGGGTTGAGAAGACCGCGCTCATATCGAGTAGCCATCGCCATGCCAACCGCCGTCGCGATGCCCTGACCGAGCGGTCCAGTGGTGGTCTCGACACCAGGCGTATGTCCGAACTCCGGATGCCCCGGGGTGGCTGATCCCCAGGTGCGAAAAGTACGCAGATCGTCCATCTCCAGACCCACGCCCGACAGGAACAACTGGCTGTAAAGGGTCAGGCTGGAATGTCCAGCCGAGAGTACGAAGCGGTCGCGACCAAGCCAGGACGGATCGGCCGGATCGTGGCGGACGAAGTCACGAAAGAGCAGGTAGGCAGCCGGGGCAAGGGACATCGCTGTGCCCGGGTGGCCATTGCCGGCGGCTTGAACGGCGTCCATCGCCAGGGCTCGTAGGTAACTGACGGCTCGGGCATCGTCGGCGGTCCAGGCCAGGTCTTCGATGCCGCTGGTTTGCTCGTGGGTCACGCGAGCAGCCTAGGGGCAAGTAGTGTGCGAAGGACAGGAACGATCCGGTCCGGGTGGCGCGCTGTTCACGTAGTGTGATGGCTTGTACGCTCAAGTCAGATGCTGAACATCGTTCCAACCCATCATCGTGAGGAGCAGCCGTGGCGCTGGCCGGTAGTACGCAGGGTCGGACCGGGTCGATATCCGTAGGGGACAAGGTCCGAGCGCACGTTGCGCTGACGAAGCCGCGCATCATCGAG
>DASYOJ010000439.1:0-2723 GCA_036007925.1 Candidatus Nanopelagicales bacterium | reverse complement strand
CCAGACATCGGTCACGGCATTGCAGACCTCGAGAGCGAAATCCAACTCGGTCCCGGTATACGACTCGGGGGAGTACTGAAAGTAGACGTCTGTTTCGTCACGCATTTCGTCGGCAAACTTTTGACACAACTGTGCACCGTGTACCGCGATATCGGTGATCCCTGCCTTGTCGAGACCGAAGACCACGCGCCGTTGGAGGGTGGAAGTCGAGTTGTACAGGTGCACGATCGCTTGCTTGGCTCCACGAATCGACTCAAACGTCCGTTCGATGAGTTGCTCGCGCGATTGCGTCAGCACCTGGATGACAACGTCGTCGGGGATGAGATCTTCTTCAATGATCTGGCGAACGAAATCGAAGTCGGTCTGGGAAGCCGAGGGGAAGCCGACCTCAATCTCCTTATAGCCCATCTCCACCAAGAGCTGGAACATCCGCAGTTTGCGCTGGGGGGTCATGGGATCGATCAGCGCCTGGTTGCCGTCCCGCAGATCTACAGCGCACCACCGAGGCGCCTGGCTGATCACGAGAGAAGGCCACCTGCGATCGGGTAAGTCGATAGGTGCGAAGGGCAGGTACCGCTCGAAGGGCATGCCCGAAGGGTTTTGGCTGTTGCGTGTTTCGTACTCGTTCGCGGTGGTCATCTTTTGCTCCTAGGTGAGAAAGGGCCGGGGACCGGCCACGCAGCACCCCCGCGACGAGGAGGCCGGTATCTAGGCCTCGCCGCGGCTGCGAAGGAGCAGGAGCGAACGCACGACGCAAGGTTATCAGCGCTGCCCGGCAGTGAAGCACGCGATGGGGCGGGTGGCTAGCCTTGCGCCCCATGGCGCGCACTGTGAATCTGGCATTAATTCCCGGAGACGGCATCGGCACCGAGGTGGTGGCCGAGGCGATGAAGGTGCTCGGGGCGATCGCTCCCGCAGCCGGTCTTGAGGTGGCAACGAGCGAGTACGACCTCGGCGCACGCCGATACAACGCAACCGGGGAGTTACTGCCAGATTCGGTGATTGAAGAATTGCGCACATATGACGCCATCCTGCTCGGTGCGATCGGTGATCCGTCGGTGCCGCCGGGTGTGCTGGAGCGCGGGGTTCTGCTCCCGCTGCGTTTCGTGATGGACCACCACGTGAACCTGCGGCCGGTGAAGTTGTACCCGGGGGTGAGCGGGCCCCTTACAGCTGGCAAGACGATTGACTTCGTGGTTTGCCGTGAAGGAACCGAAGGCCCGTATGTTGGTGCCGGTGGTGTGTTGCGCAAAGACACTCCGCAGGAGGTAGCGACGGAGGAGAGTTTGAACACCGCTTACGGAGTTGAGCGGATAGTGCGTGATGCCTTCGATCGGGCGATGCGGCGTCGTAAGCACGTGACGCTTGTCCACAAAACGAACGTACTGGTGAACGCAGGATCTTTGTGGAAGCGCACGTTCGACCGGGTGGCGGTTGAGTACCCGGATGTCACGACTGACTACCAGCACGTGGACGCTGCCGCGATGTTCTTCATCACCAATCCCGATCGCTTCGATGTGGTGGTCACGGACAATCTCTTCGGTGACATCCTCACCGACATCGGCGCAGCGATCGGCGGTGGAATTGGGCTTGCTGCGAGCGGAAATATTGATCCCTCACGTTCGAACCCATCGATGTTCGAGCCTGTTCATGGCTCGGCTCCGGATATCGCTGGCCAAGGAAAGGCTGACCCGACAGCCACTGTCATGTCTTTGGCCATGCTGTTGGACCACGTCGGTGAGGCTGAGGCAGCCGGATGGGTCGAAGTCTCCGTGGCTGCGGACCTGGAATCTCGCGGTGATGCAGTTCGTTCGACGTCTCAGATCGGCGATGCTCTCGCAGCAGGAGCGCTCTCGGCTTCGGGTCGGTAGGTTTCGTCCATGACCGCGACCGATGCTGGCACGGGGCTGTGGGACATCGCTGTCCACCCGTCTGCTGCACCGCTGCCCGCGGCCGAGCGTGATGCTGTTCTCGCTGAGCCGGGATTCGGGCGGACATTCACCGACAACATGGTTCGGGCGAAGTGGACTGCACAAAAGGGCTGGCACGACGCCGAACTGGTCGCCTACGGACCACTATTGCTCGATCCCGCCACCAACTTCATCCACTACGGCCAGGCGATCTTCGAAGGTTTGAAGGCCTACCGGCATGCGGATGGCTCCATCAAGACCTTCCGCCCGTTCCGTAACGCCCAGCGTTTCGCCGCGTCGGCTCGTCGCTTGGCGATGGCCGAGCTGCCCGACGAACTATTCGTCGGCAGCATCGAGGCCCTCGTTCGTACCGATCGCGATTGGGTACCCGGTGATGCGGAAAAGTCGCTGTATCTGAGGCCTTTCATGTTCTCCACCGAAATTGGCCTCGGCGTTAAGCCAGCAGATGCCTACGAGTACTTGCTGATTGCTTCACCGGCTGGTGCGTATTTCCCCAAGGGAGTCAAGCCAGTCAGTGTTTGGCTGTCTGATGACTATGTGCGTGCCGCACCTGGTGGAACAGGGGAGGCCAAATGTGCCGGCAACTATGCGGCGTCGTTGATCGCACAAGCCGAGGCATCACAGCACGGCTGCGACCAAGTTGTCTGGCTCGATGCCGCTGAACGCAGGTGGATCGAGGAGATGGGCGGCATGAACTTGTACTTCGTGTACGGGTCAGGTGATTCCGCGCGACTGCTCACTCCTCGCCTTACCGGCTCGCTCCTGCCCGGAATTACGCGCGATTCACTCCTG
>DASYOJ010000438.1:0-10522 GCA_036007925.1 Candidatus Nanopelagicales bacterium | reverse complement strand
AGCACACCCTCGCGCAGACGCGCGCCACCGGAGTGCCAGATGCCGACAACGGGAACCGAATCGGCGAAGGCGCGATCGTAGGCGGTGACGATCGCCCGGCAGCCATCGTTACCCATCG
The DNA here is from genome assembly GCA_036007925.1 of Candidatus Nanopelagicales bacterium. GTDB lineage: Bacteria > Actinomycetota > Actinomycetes > S36-B12 > S36-B12 > S36-B12. Next base: position 10,404 of record DASYOJ010000438.1, on the reverse strand, counting down.
CACCGCCTTGCACGGTCGGGTCGGTTGCGAAAGCAACGCACGGGGCACCGGCAACTTTGCCGACCCCGACGAGCACGCCGCGGTCGTCATCAGGGGTGATGAGTTCGAAGAACCCGTCGTCGAAGAACTGACCCAGGCGCACCTTGGGAGAGCGAGGATCGACCTCGGTGGTCTGTTCGCTGGCAGGCGTTGCAGGTATGGCCGTAGCGGTCACTAGTTGCTCCGAAATACGAGGGCGACATCGTGGCCGCCGAAACCGAAAGAGTTGTTCAGTGCGGCTATGTCACCGCTGGGCAGGTCGCGGGTGGTGTTGGCCGCGACGTCGAGGTCGATCTGCGGATCCATGTCCTGCAGATTGATGGTGGGCGGCACGATCCGATCGCGCAGCGCCAAAATCGTGAAGATCGATTCGATCGCCCCGGCACCACCGAGGAGATGACCGGTCATCGACTTGGTGCCGGTGACGATTGCGTGATCGGTGTCGGAACCCAAAGCGCCGCGAATGGCCACGGCTTCGGCGATATCGCCTTGGGGAGTAGATGTCGCGTGCGCATTGACGTGGGTGATGTCTGCGGGCGTGAGATCGGCATCGGCGATGGCTTCGGTGATCGCCCGGGCGGCCCCGCGACCTTCCGGATCGGGCTGGGCGATGTGGTGGCCGTCTGAAGTCAAACCGGCACCGCCATAGACACCGTGGATGGTTGCGCCGCGCGCCTGCGCATGCTCACGCGATTCGAGAACGACGACCCCCGCACCCTCGCCCATCACGAAGCCATCGCGGGCGGTGTCGTAGGGACGCGAGGCAGCGCCTGGATCGTCATTGCGGGTGGACAACGCGCGCATGGCTGAAAAGCCAGCCATGGTGATGCCGCAAATGACTGCTTCGGTGCCGCCGGCAACCACGACATCGGCGCGCCCGGATTGGATCATCCGTGCGGCGTAGGAAATCGCTTCTGCCCCCGAAGCGCACGCGCTGACCGGGGTGTGGACACCGGCGCGGGCACCGAGTTCAAGGCCCACGATCGCAGCCGGGCCGTTGGGCATGATCATCGTGACCATGTGCGGGGAAACGCGCGACCAGCCGCGCTCGTTCAACGTGTCGTAAGCATCGAGCAAACTGGTGATGCCACCGATGCCGGTGGCGATAACCGTTCCAAGCCGATCGGGGTCGATCTCCGGATTTCCGGCATCAGCCCACGCTTCCCGCGATGCGATCAGCGCGGCTTGTTGTGCACGATCCATGCGCCGGGTCTCGACTTTGGCCAGCACCTCACCAGGCTCAACGGCGAGTTGTCCGGCGATCCGCGAGGGCTGCTCGGCGATCCAGTCCGCCTCGATGGGTGTGATGCCCGGAGTGCCAGCCAGGATCGCTGACCAACTGCTCGCGACATCGCCGCCGACGGGACTTGTCATTCCCATGCCGGTGACGACTACCTCCGGTGCAGGCATAGCGGACCTCCTTCAGCAACGTGGGCGTGCGGGGCGCGCGTAGCTGACGGCAGCGCCCCGCACGCGTGGATCAGGAATTCGCTTCGATGTAGGCGACTGCATCGCCAACGGTGCGCAGGTTCTTGACCTCTTCGTCGGGGATCTTGACGCCCCACTTGTCCTCAGCTGCCATGACGACCTCGACCATCGACAACGAATCGATGTCGAGGTCATCGACGAAAGCCTTGTCGGGCTGGACGTCTTCCACCGGCACACCGGCTACCTCGTTCACGATCCCGGCGAGGCCTTGAAGAACTTCTTGCTGGCTCATTCCTTGCTTTCCTTCCGTTGGCGACGGTGTTGTCGTCGTTGTCTATCGGCTATGAAGTTGTGGCCGGCACGCGGGCCGGAGTCTGAAGTGGGCAGGCTAGGGCAAGCGGACAACCTGAGCGGCGAAGACCAGTCCCGCGCCGAATCCGACCAGCAAAGCGGTGCCACCGTGGGGGGCGGTGCCCTCGGCCAGCATCCGGTCCATGGCCAATGGCACCGAGGCAGCCGAGGTGTTGCCCGTGGTCATGATGTCTCGGGCGATGGCAACGTTGGGTGGCAGATCGAGTGCTCGCACGAGCGCATCGGTGATGCGGTTGTTGGCCTGGTGGGGGATGAAGGCATCGAGGTCGCTGGCGTTGATGCCGGCGCGATCGAGTGCTTCCCGGCATACGCGGGTCATCTCCGAGACTGCCCAGCGAAATACCTGTTGGCCATTCATCGAGATAGCCGGGAATGGCCCGGAGCTGTTGTCGCGGAATTCGAGCAGGCTTTGCGTCATGTTGATCGCTTGCAGTTGATCGCCATCACCGCCCCACACAACAGGGCTGATCGCAGGCTGGCTCGCCGGACCGACCACCACGGCACCTGCTCCGTCAGCGAAGATGAAAGCGGTACTGCGGTCGTATTTGTCGGTCCAAGCGCTCAACTTCTCGGCGCCGATCAGGAGTACATGCCCGGCGCTGCCGCCACGCACCATGTCCTGGGCCAGGGCCAAGCCATAAGCAAAGCCCGCGCACGCAGCACTGAGGTCCATGGCTGCGGCTCGCGCGGCACCGATCAGTCCCGCGACTTCGGAGGCAGCGGAGGGCGTTTGGTACGGGTGGGTGCAGGTGGCAACCAAGATGACGTCGATCTGGTCGGGGGTCATCCCGGCGGCTGCGAGAGCCTTTTGTGCCGCCGCCGCGGACATTGTGGCCACGCTTTCGTCATCACCGGCCCAGCGGCGTTCGGTGATGCCCGAGCGTTCGCGGATCCATTCATCGGAAGATTCGATGTTCTCGCAGACCTCCGCGTTGGTCACCACCCGTGGGGGCCGGTAACTGCCGGTGGCCAGGATCGCGGCGAAGGGTGCACCGACGGGTGCAGCGATGGGTGCGCTCACGCGTATACCTCGAATGAGTGGTCGGCCACCGGATGCAGGCGCACGATCGGTTGCCCGGGGGAAACCGGATCCCCGTCTTCGACCAACCACTCGACCAGCACGCCACCGTGCGGGGCGTTGATGGGGGTAGCTCCGCGCAGCGTCTCGATCGTTCCCACGATGGCCGAGGCGTGCAGTTCATCTCCGGGTGCAGCATCCAGCAGGCGCCGGAAGGTTCCCTTGCCGGGAGCCACCAGCATCCGCCAGGTCGGATTCGCATCAAGGTGCGAAACGCTGCCATGGGCGGCGATCATCGCCCAGGCTGCCTCGAGATCATCGGGGGTTTTGACCGCGAGGGTCTCCACCCCCGGTAAGGCGCGCTTGATGAGTCCGGTGAGCGTGCCCGCTGGGGGGATCTCGATCACGGCGGTAGCACCGAGATCGGCCATCGTCTCCATGCACAAGTCCCAGCGCACTGGATTACTCACCTGGCTGATCAGCCGGCGCAGGACGTCGCGTCCATCGTGGACGACCTCGCCATCGGTGTTGGAGATCAACCGCAGCCGCGGATCGTGCGTGGTGATCGCGTTGCCGAGTCGGGCCAGGTGTCCGACGGCAGGGCCCATGTGTTCGCTATGGAAAGCACCGGCAACGGCCAGCGGGCGAACTCGAGTGCCCTCGGGAGGGTCATCGGCGAAGGCCTGCAACTGGTCGGCGGTTCCGGCGATCACGATTTGTCCGGCACCGTTCATGTTTGCCGGGGTCAGGCCGAGTTCGGTGCACCGGGCCAAGATGGCGTCTTTGTCTCCACCGAGGACAGCACTCATCCCGGTGTCGGCCTGCGCTGCAGCGTTGGCCATGGCCGCACCGCGTTCGCGCACGAGGACCATCGCCTGTTCGGCGGTGAGTACGCCCGCGCCCACGGCGGCGGTGATCTCCCCAACCGAGTGCCCCGCGCCGGCGCCGATAGCGCCGTAGGCGGTGGAAGGGTGCGGGAACAAACTCAACAGTGTTACCAAGCCGGCACCGACGATCAGCGGCTGGGCGATGGCGGTGTCGGTGATGGTGGGGGCGTCGGAGAGTGTCCCGTGCTCGATCAGGTCAACCCCGGAGACCACCGAGAGCCATTCGAGCCGTTCGCGCACCCCCGGAACATCGAGCCAGGGAGTGAGGAAACCGGGGGATTGGGCACCCTGTCCGGGCGCGACCACAACAAGCACGGGCTCAGCCTTCCGTGGATGACCACAAAGCCCCCTCGGGCATCTGGCCAAATTCTTCGGCGGTTCTTTGGAGGTTTCCTACAAGAAGCCTAGTCGCTGGTGGGCGAGCGCCCGAGCATCAACGCCAACCGCAGGGCCAGCGAGCCACGCGGCTCGCTCGGGGTGAACCCGGTGAGATCGGCGATTCGTCCGAGCCGGTAGCGCACGGTGTTCGGGTGGACGAACAGGGCCCGGGCGGTTCCTTCCAGCGACGGGGTGCGCTCCAAGTAAGCCTCCGCGGTGGCCAGCAGGTGCGGTTCAGCGGCCAGCGGGCGGTAGCCGATGTCCACGAGTTCGGTGCGGGCGCGGGCTTCCCCGGCCAGCGCCCGTTCGGGCAACAGATCGCCAACAAGCACCGGGCGCGGAGCCTGCGGCCAGCCACCGGCTGCAGACACGGCGGCGGTCGCCGAGCGAACCGAGATGCCGACGTCCTCGAAGTCCGCGGCTCGCTCACCGATCACCACCGGCCCGGGCCCGAAGTGGGGAGCCATCAACCGTGCGGCACGCACTGCGTGCTCGTCGCTATCGGATCGTCCGACGAGCGCAATGAGGAAATCACCGTGCATGCCGCTGAGCATCAACAGATCGTGATTGCGGGCCGCGCGGCGTAACACGTCCAAGGATCCTTCGACATCGGCTACCGGGGCATAACCGGCGACTACGGCTACCGGTGTCGCATCCGACCAGCCCAGGGCCGCAATACGCGAGGCCACCGACGGATCAAGATCTTCACGCAAGATCGAATCGACCACCAAGGATTCCAAGCGGGCGTCCCAGGCACCGCGGGCTTCGGCAGCCCGGGCGTACACCTCGGCCGCCGAGAAGGCGACCTCCCGCGAGTACCGCAAAGTGGCCTCGCGCGCCGCCGAGCGATCGGGGACATCAATGAGCGCATCGATCGCCGATTCCACGACCTCGATCGTCGTGCGCACGAGTGCCACCGTTTGCTCCAAGGAGATCACCCGGGCGAGTTCACGGGGCGCAGAACCGAAGACATCGGCGGTCAATTGCGGCGCGCCACGTGGATCTGCCACCCAATCGACGAAAGCGGAGATACCCGCCTGGGCGACCAATCCGACCCAGGCCCGTTCATCGGCGGAGAGTTGGCGGTACCAGGGATAGGTGGCCTCCATGCGCACGGTGGCCTCAGTTGCCAGTTCTCCGCTCGCGGCAGTGAGTCGCTCCGCGAAGCTTGGAATCGGCCCGGCGCCGAGGGGGCGGTCAACCGACACGTGTGTCAGCCGACGTTAACGCCGACGAGGCTGCCCACGAGGTACGTCACGGCAGCGGCCCCGGCTCCCCACAAGATTTGCCGCCCTGCGCTGAAGACGATGCCGCGACCAGAGAGCGAACCGACGATTCCGCCGACCACGATCATGCCGATTAACGACATCGCGATCGCGAGGACTAACGCGGGGACACCGCTTAACAGGGCGTAAGGGATGACAACGACGGACGCACCGATAGAAAAGGCGATGAAGCTAGACGCGGCCGCCTTCCATGCCGAACCGAGTTCATCAGGGTCGAGTCCGAGTTCCTCGCGCGCGAGCGTGTCCAGCGCTATCTCCGGATTGGACATGATGCGTTCGGCGATCGCCTTCGCTTGATCTCGTGGCAGCCCCTTGGCTCGGTAGATCAACTCCAATTCGAGTTTTTCCTCTTCGGGCTTTTCGAGCAGTTCTTGCCGTTCGATGTCGATTTCCCGGTTGAACAGGTCGCGCTGGCTGGCCATGGATACGTATTCGCCAGCAGCCATGGAGAAGGCACCGGCAAGCAGGCCGGCGAGACCGGCGAAGAGCACCGTTGAGTTGGTGATGGCACCGGTCAAGGAAGCACCGGCGAAGCCCATCACGAGCGCAGTGTTGGACACCAAGCCATCGCTTACGCCGAAGACCGCTGCGCGAACCGAGCCGGACTTATCGAGCTTGTGCCAAGGCTCACCAGCATCAGCCGACATGGACTTATGCGGGAACTTCTCCGGCTTGTCGCCCTTCAGCGCCCGAAAAACTTCTGCGTGTTCGCGCTCGTCGGTTGGCATGGTCGGCAACGCCTCGGGTTCGTCGTCGTACATACCGGCATCGGCGCCCTCGTTCTCCTCCAAGGTGTCCAAGACCGACACCAACCCCAGCGAACGTGCCCGAGTGACCAGCTGGGCATCGTCGGGCTCCATCTCGACGGGCGGTGGCGGAACCTCGACCCCGTAGTCGTGCAACTTGCTCACCCAGTGCTCGGCGTGCTTGTCCTCGATATCGGCGAGTTCGAGCAGCGCCTCGCGGCGCTCGCCGTCGGTGGTTTCGGCCAACGCCCGGTACAGCATCGAGGCGTTGCGCTCGGCTGACAGGTAGCGCAGGAACCTCTTCGGATCATTGCTCACGCGAACTCCTCGGGTGTGTCGATCAGCCAGAGCCCTCAGTATTGCCCGCTTCGGCGGCCGATGGGTCGTGCAGTTGGTAGGTGTCGATGGCTTTGGTGACGGTTTGGGGCTCAACTTCGCCGGACTTGGCCAGCATCGCCAGCGCCTGCACGGTGATGGATTCAGCATCGACGAGGAAGTGCCGGCGCAAGGCCCCGCGGGTATCGGACAGCCCCCAGCCATCGGTACCCAGGGATACGAAGGCCTGCGGGACCCACTCGCGGATCTGATCTTGCACAGCCCGCATCCAATCCGAGACCGCCACTACCGGACCTACTCGGCCACTTAGTCGCTGCGTGACGTACGGGACTACCGGATCGCCTTCGGGGTTGAGCATGTTGTGTCGGTCGGCGGCCAACCCGTCACGGCGCAGTTGGTTCCAACTGGTGACCGACCATACGTCGGCTACGACTCCCCAATCTTGCGCCAACATCTCCTGGGCGCGCAGCGCCCAGTTCACGCCGACGCCGCTGGCCATGAGCTGCACCCGAGGACCATCACCGGCGCCTTCACTGACCAGGTGCATTCCCTTGATGATGCCCTCAACATCGCACCCTTCCGGTTCGGCAGGCTGCGGGTACGGCTCGTTGTACATCGTTAGGTAGTAGTAGACATTCGGGGAGTCTTTGCGGTGTTCATCATGGATGTCATATTCGCTGTATTCGGTGTCCGTCTGTGCTTCGCCGAACATCCGACGCAAACCGTCCTTGACGATGTGTCCGATCTCGTAGGCGTAGGCGGGGTCGTAGGCAACAACGGCCGGGTTCGTGCTGGCCAGCAACTGGCTGTGCCCGTCTTCGTGTTGGAGCCCCTCGCCGTTGAGGGTGGTTCGCCCGGCTGTGGCGCCAAGCACGAACCCGCGTGCCATCTGATCGCCGGCGGCCCAGAAGCCATCACCGGTGCGCTGGAAGCCGAACATCGAATAGAAGATGTACACCGGGATCATCGGAACGTCATGGGTGGAGTACGACGAGCCAGCCGCTGTGAAACTGGCAACCGAACCCGCTTCGTTAATGCCCTCGTGCAGAATCTGCCCAGTTTCGGACTCCTTGTAGGACAGCATCAACTCCCGATCGACCGAGGTGTACTGCTGTCCATGCGGGGAGTAGATCTTCAGGGTCGGGAACAAAGAATCCATGCCGAAGGTGCGAGCTTCATCGGGGATGATCGGCACGAAGTGCGCGCCCATTCCCTCGTCCTTGATCAGGTCCTTCAGCAGCCGAACGAACGCCATAGTGGTCGCGACCGGTTGTTTGCCCGACCCGCGCATCACGGACTCATAGGTGGAGTCCGGTGGCTGCGGGAGGGGGCGGGACTTTTGTCGCCTCGTGGGCAAGAAGCCGCCTAGGCGGCGCCGGGTCTCGAACATGTAGTCGATGGCCTCGTTCTTCGGCCCCGGGTTGTAGTACGGCGGAAGGTACTCATCAAGCGCTGAATCGGGGATCGGGATGTGCAAGCGATCCCGGAACTCCTTCAAGTCCTCCACCGTGAGCTTCTTCATCTGGTGGGTCGAGTTACGCGCCTCGAAGTGCGAGCCGAGTGTCCATCCCTTGATGGTCTTGGCCAAGATGACCGTCGGTTGCCCCTTCACCTTCGTAGCGGCCTCGTAGGCGGCGTACATCTTGCGGTAGTCGTGACCTCCGCGCTGCAGCGACCAAATTTCGTCATCGCCCCAGTTCTCGACGAGCTTGGCGGTGCGTGGATCCCGACCGAAGAAGTGCTCGCGGATGAAGGCGCCGCTTTCGGCCTTGTAGGTCTGGAAATCTCCGTCGTGGGTGTTGTTCATCAAGTTGACGAGCGCCCCATCGCGATCGGCGGCGAGTAGTTCGTCCCACTTGCGACCCCAGACAACTTTGATGACGTTCCAACCAGCTCCGCGGAACAAGGACTCGAGTTCTTGAATGATTTTGCCGTTGCCGCGCACCGGGCCATCGAGGCGTTGCAGGTTGCAGTTGACGACGAACACCAAGTTGTCCAGTTCTTCACGAGCGGCGAGGGATAGTGCGCCGACGGCATCGACTTCGTCGGTTTCACCATCACCGAGGAAGGCGTACACCTTCTGCTCGGAGGTATCGGCAAGACCGCGGTGCTCGAGGTACTTGTTGAACCGCGCCTGGTAGATCGCGTTGAGCGGTCCTAGGCCCATCGAGACGGTGGGGAACTGCCAGAACCACGGCATGAGCCTGGGGTGCGGGTAGGACGGTAGCCCGCCTCCGGGGTGGGACAGTTCCTGACGGAATCCGTCCATTTGGGCTTCGGTGATGCGACCCTCGATGAAGGCTCGGGCATACATTCCTGGCGAAGCGTGGCCTTGGAAGAACAACTGGTCCGCGCCGGCGGGGTGATCGGGGCCCTTGAAGAAGTGGTTGAAGCCCACCTCGTAGAGCGTGGCCGAGCTGGCGTAGGTGGAAATGTGACCACCGACGGAAATGCCCGGACGCTGGGCGCGGTGCACCATGATCGCCGCGTTCCAACGGATCATGCGACGGATCTCGCGTTCGACGGATTCATCGCCGGGGAACCACGGTTCGCGCTCGGGAGAAATCGAGTTGATGTAGTCGGTGCTGCGCAGGCTGGGCACACCCACATTGCGTTCGGCGGCCCGGCGCAGGAGAGAAAGCATGATGTAGCGGGCGCGGTAGTTGCCCGAGGATTCCACCAGGGCATCGAGGGAATCGATCCACTCGCCGGTCTCGTCGGGATCGACATCCACGTATTGGGTCGGTAAGCCGCCGGCTAGTGGGGCTGTGTGCTCGCTTCCAGGGGCCATTGCTCTCGCGCACCTTCCGGTGAAGTCGGATCGCCGGGATCGCCGGGATCCGAGTAATCAGGTTGTGTACCTATCCTCGCGCATGGGGTTCGCCTCGTGCGCGCGCCCCCGATGAGGTGCAGGTGAACGTTCGGCTTCGGTGCGAGTTGCGCCGAACTACTTGCCAAGAGCGGCGTTGTTCGGTGGACTAGGCACGATGCGGGGGCAAAGTAGCTCTGGCCGATAACCAATGGGAGGAACCAGGTGAGCGTGGACGCCGGATCCGTCGATCCGGAGGAGGCCAGCAGGCGCGCGTCGGCCTTGCACCTGGACCCGGGCATGACCGTCCAGGAACTGGGGTGGGACGCAGACGTCGATCCGGTGATCCGGGTCGGCATCGAACAAGTCATCGGCGGGGAGTTGGTCGATGAGGATTTCGAAGACGTCGTTGATGTCGTGTTGATGTGGTGGCGAGATGAGGATGGAGATCTCGTTGATGGCCTAGTCGATGCGATCGCACCGCTGGCCGATCACGGGGTGATTTGGTTGATGACCCCCAAGCCAGGGCGTGAGGGTCACATCGAGGCCGAAGACATCGCCGATGCCGCCCCGACCGCCGGTTTGCAGCAAACAAGCACGATCAGTGCTGGTTCGAATTGGCAAGGTACTCGCTTGGTGGCGCCACGAGCCAAGCGCTAGCGTCCCGTTGTGTATCGCTCACCCACAAGGAGACGTCATGTCACTCGAGATCGGTCAGCAAGCCCCAGATTTCACGCTGCGCAACCAATTCGGCGAGGACGTCACCTTGTCGGACCTGCGTGGCAAGAAGGTCGTTGTGATGTTCTACCCCTTCGCCTTCACCGGCATCTGTACGGGTGAGTTGTGCGAAATCCGCGACCGAAGGGTCGATTTCATCAATGACGACACCGAATTGCTGAGTATCTCGTGCGATTCGACCGCCACCTTGAAGGCGTTTTCGCAGTCGGAAGGCCTCGACCACCCGTTGCTGAGTGACTTTTGGCCGCATGGGCAGGTAGCGCGCGCCTACGGAGCCTTCTGGGAAGACACCGGTTTCGCTACCCGCGCCACCTATGTTCTCGATCGCGACGGTGTTGTGCGGTGGTCGGTTGTGAACGGGCCCGGA
>DASYOJ010000437.1:0-9054 GCA_036007925.1 Candidatus Nanopelagicales bacterium | reverse complement strand
TGTTCAGAACCGGCCCGCAATTCGATGTCGGTTGCGGAGATCATGGCCCGGGCATCCTACGTGCGACCCGGGCTCGCACCGAAATCGCTCAGACGTTGAAGCCTAGGCTCCGAAGCATGTCTCGGCCATCGTCGGTGATCTTGTCCGGGCCCCACGGGGGCATCCACACCCAGTTAATCCGGAAATCATCGACGACCGGCTGCAGTGCCGCGCGCGTTTGATCTTCGATGACATCTTGCAACGGGCAGGCAGCCGACGTAAGTGTCATGTCGAGCGTGGCGATATTGCCCTCTTCAACGGATACGCCGTACACCAATCCAAGGTCGACGACGTTGATCCCCAATTCAGGGTCCACCACGTCCTTCATCGCCTCGATGACGTCATCTTCTTTCGCGACTGTCGATTCCATACCGCTCCTACCCCTCTGCCTTGTCGATCTCCACGCCGGCCTTGAGCCGGGCGTCTTGCAATGCCATCCAGGGCAGCAGTGCGCACTTGATGCGCGCCGGGTACTTCGCTACTCCCACGAAAGCCACCCCGTCTCCCAGCACTTCTTCATCGGGTTCGGCTGCTCCCCGGGAGTGCATGAGGTCCACGAACGCCCGTTCCGCACGCGCCATGTCCGCAAGGCTCGCACCCTCCACCAATTCGGTCATCACGCTGGCGCTGGCTTGGGAGATGGAACACCCTTGCCCCTCGTAGCCGACGTGCACATGTCCGGTCTCGTCAACCCGCATGCCCACGGTGACTTCGTCACCGCAGGTGGGGTTCACCTGGTGGCTTTCCCCCGCTGCGTCCGCAAGTGGCCCCGAGCCTCGTGGATGCTTGTAATGATCGAGGATGATTTCTTGATACAGCGACTCAACGTTGCTACTCATGCCACTCCGAAAAATTGTTGCGCCGCCTCGATGCCTTCGATCGCAGCGTCGATATCGGCGGTGTCGTTGTACAGATAGGTGGAAATGCGTGTTGTAGCCGGAACTGCGAAACGTCGACATGTTGGCCAGGCGCAATGGTGGCCCACCCGGACGGCTACACCTCGAGAATCCAATAATTGCCCTACATCGTGGGGGTGGACTCCGTCTACGACGAACGAGATCGCGCTCCCACGATCGATGTTCTCCCGGGGCCCGATGATGCGAACGCCAGGCATATCAGCGAGCCGGTCCAAGCAGTAGCCGGTGAGCTCATGCTCATGCGCAGCAACCGACTCCAAGCCGACATCCTGCAAGTAGCGAACCGCTGCCCCCAGGCCTACCGCCTGGGCCACCATCGGCACGCCGGCTTCAAAGCGTTGCGGTGGGGGCGCGAAGGTGCTGGACTCCATGTAGACCGTTTCGATCATCGATCCACCAGTCAAGAAGGGCGGCATCGCATGGAGGATCTCTGACGTACCCCACAGCAGCCCGATCCCGGTGGGGCCCAACATCTTGTGACCGCTCCAGGTCACTAGGTCGGCGCCCAACGATGGGACATCAACGTTCATATGCGGGATGGACTGACAGGCGTCAACGATGCCAACGGCCCCCACAGCCCGAGCCCGGTCCATGATCTCGCGCACCGGGTTGATGGTGCCCAAGATGTTGGACTGATGAACGACGGAGACGGCCTTGGTTGTTTCGTCGATGATGTCAAGATCCTCGAGCCGTAACCGTCCGTCATCATCGACTCCGATCCATCGCAATTGCGCTCCGGTCTTGGCGCACAACTCTTGCCACGGGATCAAATTGGCGTGGTGCTCCATCTCAGTGACGACGATGGTGTCCCCAGGACCAACCACGAAGCGAGGATCGATGCTCGCTCCCTGTTGGGCCTTCGCGGTTCCGTTGCTGAACGCATAGGCGGCCAGGTTGAGGCCCTCTGTCGCGTTCTTCGTGAACACGATGTCCGAACTGTTGGCCCCGACGAATCCGGCTATGGCGCTCCTGGCGGACTCGTAGGCATCAGTTGCCTCTTCAGCCAACTGGTGTGCACCACGATGTACCGCGGCATTGCTGGTCTCGTAGAAGGCCCGCTCAGCATCGAGCACTGCCGTTGGCTTCTGGCTCGTCGCAGCACTATCGAGGTAAACCAAGGGACGACCATCACGCACCGTGCGCGAAAGGATCGGAAAATCCTTACGGACCCGAGGGACGTCCAAACCCGCCGACATGACTAGACCTTCGCAGCGAAACGCTCGTAGCCGTCGGCTTCTAGAGCCTCAGCCAATTCCGGTCCCCCTGTTTCGACGATGCGGCCACCGGAGAAGACGTTGACCACGTCCGGTTGGATGTAACGCAGAATCCGGGTGTAGTGGGTAATTAACAAGATACCGGTGTCGGTCTCCGACATAACCTTGTTGACGCCCTCGGACACCACACGCAGCGCATCGACGTCCAAGCCGGAATCGGTCTCGTCCAGGACAGCGATCTTGGGCTTCAGTAGCGACAACTGCAAGATCTCGTGGCGCTTTTTTTCTCCTCCGGAAAAACCCTCGTTCACATTGCGCTCCGCAAAGGCCGGATCCATCTGCAAGCTGGCCATGGAGTCTTTGACTTCCTTGATCCACGTGCGCAGTTTTGGTGCCTCGCCGCGTACGGCTGTTGCCGAGGTGCGCAGGAAGTTCGACACAGACACACCAGGAATCTCCACCGGATACTGCATCGCCAAGAAGAGCCCGGCACGGGCACGCTCGTCGACACTCATCGCCAGGACATCTTGGCCATCGAGCGTGATCGAACCTTGGGTCACGACGTACTTCGGGTGGCCGGCGATCACATACGCCAGTGTCGACTTTCCACTGCCGTTTGGGCCCATCACCGCCTGAATCCGACCGGATTCCACGGTCAGGTCGACACCCTTGAGAATCGGGGTCTCACCGGCGTCGGTCACCACACTCGCGTGCAGATCCTTGATTTCCAATGTGCTCATTTTCGTTCCTCACGTCTCATGCGGTAGGTGTCAGTTATCAGTCTGCGGTTGTGGATCGATCATCACTCGGGCCGAGTCACCCTCACCTTCGAGGACCACCCGGTAGGTAGGCACGGGAACGATCGCCGGAGGAGTGAGAGGTGCCCCTGTCTTGACATCGAATTGCGAGCCGTGCAGCCAGCATTCGAGCGCACATCCTTCGACCTCGCCTTCGGAGAGGTCAACATCGGCGTGCGAGCACTGATTCCCGATTGCGAAGACTCCATCTACACAGCGCACCAGCGCGATGTCGTGCCCGCCGGCTTGCACCTTCAAGACGCTGTCCATCGCCAAGTCACCGAGGGAACAGACATCCACCAGTGCCTGGTTACTCATGCGTCGACCTCCGCGCGCTCGACTTCCCAACTCTCCATACCGATTCGCTCTTCAATGCGGCGCAGCACATCGGCCCGAAGCTGTTCATCGGAAACCTTGTCGAGTACCTCCACAAAGAAGCCACGCACCACAAGTTGGCGAGCTAGTTCCTCAGGGATGCCGCGCGACTGCAAGTAAAACAACTGCTCGTCATCGAAACGACCCGTGGCGCTCGCATGGCCGGCACCCACAACATCGCCAGTTTCCAGCTCTAGGTTCGGAACCGAATCAGCACGTGGACCGTCATCGAGCAGCAGATTGCGGTTCATCTCGTATGTCTCGATGCCCACTGCCTCCCTGCGTACCAGGACGTCGCCGATCCACACCGTGTGCGTGTCCTGGCCAGATAGTGCGCCCTTGAAAACCACGTTGCTGGTGCAGTGCGGTTCGTTGTGGTCGACAAGGAGCCGGAATTCCTGGAATTGCTTGTCGGTGGCCAAAAACGCGCCGAGCATCTGCGCCGACCCTCCCGGTCCGCGGTAGCGAACAGAGGGCGACAGTCGCACGAATGCCCCGCCTAACGTGATGGACAGACCCAGGAAGCGAGCATCGCGACCGACCGTGGTTGCCCACTGCCACAGGTGCCTGCTGGTGCGAGGGCCGTCGTACATGTTCAACACCGTGAGATCGGCTTGGTCCTCAACATTGGTCACCAAGACACCATTGGTGTCGGTGGTCATGTCGTGTCGAAGAACGATGGTGGCTTGTGAGAACGCACCGGCGTTGATCTCCACGCGGGCGTAGTTACCACCCCTAGTGCCGGTCAGATCGACGACGATCACTTCCGAACTGACATGTTCGGCTGGGATCGCGATCTCTACGACCTGGTCGGCGTAGGTTCTGGCAATGGCCGATGGACGGTCCGTCGCCTGCCAACCGGCTGCCTTCTCGATGGAACTGGCAGCGTGCCCATCCCGGATCGATACGAACGAAGTCTGCTCTGCTCCAACACTCGGCCACGGCTGAACCTCAAAGAAGTCGGCGATATCCGCAATGGGGGTGAATCGCCATTCCTCTTCTCGACCACTCGGGATCTCGTGATCCTCGGGATCATTCGACAAGGACCGGGGTGCCAGGTCCGAAGCAGACGCTGTGGATCTGCTCAACCGACGGCTCCTTCCATCTGCAATTCGATGAGCCGATTGAGCTCTAGGGCGTACTCCATCGGCAATTCACGTGCGATCGGCTCGACGAATCCACGAACGATCGTGGCCATCGCCTCATCCTCATCGAGACCACGCGACATCAGGTAGAAGAGTTGGTCTTCGCTGACCTTGGACACGGTTGCCTCATGACCCATCGCAACGTCATCCTCGCGTACATCCACGTACGGATAGGTGTCCGAGCGGGAGATGTCATCGACCAACAGCGCATCGCATTTCACGGTGCTCTTGGAGTGGTGCGCACCCTCGTGCACCTGGACAAGCCCTCGGTAGGAGGTTCGGCCACCGCCACGCGCAACAGACTTGGAAATGATCGTCGATGACGTGTACGGCGCGGCGTGCACCATTTTGGCGCCGGCGTCTTGGTGCTGATTCTCGCCGGCGAACGCCACCGAGAGAGTCTCACCCTTGGAGTGCGGACCGGTCATCCATACGGCCGGGTACTTCATGGTCACCTTCGAGCCCAGGTTGCCATCGATCCACTCCATGGTGGCACCTTCGTGGGCGATCGCCCGCTTGGTCACCAAGTTGTACACGTTGGTCGACCAGTTCTGGATAGTCGTGTAGCGGCAACGTGCACCCTTCTTCACGATGATTTCCACAACCGCCGAGTGCAGCGAATCTGACGAATAGATGGGAGCGGTGCATCCCTCGACGTAGTGAACGTATGCATCCTCGTCCACGATGATGAGCGTGCGTTCGAATTGCCCCATGTTCTCGGTGTTAATTCGGAAATACGCCTGGAGCGGGATGTCCACATGCACACCCTTCGGCACGTAGATGAACGAACCACCCGACCATACGGAGGTATTCAAGGCAGCGAACTTGTTGTCACCGACGGGAATCACTGACCCGAAGTACTCCCGAAACATATCCTCGTGCTCGCGCAGTGCCGTGTCGGTGTCCAGGAACAGCACGCCTTGCTCTTCGAGGTCTTCGCGAATCTGGTGATAGACGACCTCGGACTCGTACTGCGCAGCCACACCAGAGATGAGCCGCTGCTTTTCCGCCTCGGGGATTCCGAGTTTGTCGTAGGTGTTCTTGATGTCATCGGGCAACTCGTCCCAACTCGTTGCCTGCTTCTCGGTAGAACGCACGAAGTATTTGATGTTGTCGAAGTCGATGTCGCCCAGATTAGAGCCCCAGGTGGGCATGGGCTTCTTGTCGAACAGGCGCAAACCCTTCAAGCGCAGATCCAACATCCACTGCGGTTCGTTCTTCTTCGAGGAAATATCCCGCACGACTTCCTCATTGAGACCACGCCGCGCGGTGGCACCAGCAGTGTCGCTGTCATGCCAGCCGTACTCGTAGTTTCCGAGTTCGGCGATAGTGGCGGCCTGCTCGTCGGCTGTGGTGCTCATGACTTCACCTTTACCTTTCCTTTGTGTTGGGTACAAGAGTCGTGCAAATTCCATCTCCGTGTGCCAGCGTGGCCAGCCTCGTCACGTGTGTTCCCAAGGCCATGCTCAGCGCTTCGGTCTCTGCCTCGCACAGTTCCGGGAACTCCCCCGCTGCCCCCACGACCGGGCAGTGGTGCTGACACAACTGCTCACCGCCACCGGCTAACGGCTCGACCGAGGCGGCAAATCCCTGCTCGGTCAACCGCGCGGCAACTTCGTCGACCCCAACAGGGGCGTCGGTCGTCAATCCCCCCACGATCCGCCGAGCACGCGCGGCGGCGAAATCGGCCACCGCCTCTCGACCATCGCGTTCGGCGATGAAGCGCAACGCCTCCAGCGCCAGGGTGTCGTAATCCTGGTCACACGCGGCGCGTCCTGCGTCGGTCAAGGTGAAGACCGCACTGGGACGGCCCCGCCCCCGATCCGGACCCGGGCCATACGGCACCCGGTCCAACGCCTGGACTAACCCGGCTTCGACCAAAGCCCGCAGTGGGCGGCGAACGGCGGTCGCGGATGTCCCCAACGCCTCAGCCACGGCCGCAGCGGTCGAAGGACCACCCTCAGCCAGGCAGCGAGCCACCCGCTCGGCTGCTTCGGTAGGGAATTTCACAACACTATTGTTGCGTAAATCGACTCAGATGCAAATCCGGCGCGGCACCTACACTCGGCACGTGCCTGCCGCCCCCGCTCTCCTGGTGGCCCAGGGGGCAACTATGCGCTACGGCAGATCGACGGTTAACGCCCTCGATGGTCTAGAAGCATGTATTCCTGCCACGGGCATTACCTGTCTGCTGGGCGCCAACGGGGCGGGCAAGACCTCCTTGCTCGAAGCAGCAAGTGGTCTGCGCCGGTTGACCTCGGGCGAACTAACCGTCCTTGGACAGGTGCCGGGAAGTCCAGCTAACCGCGCACGCATAGGGGTCATGGTGCAAGACGGTGGGCTGCCCGGCAGCGCCCGCCCGCGGGACTTCTTGAACTATGTGGCTCGGTTGTACCCAAACCCGCGCCGAGTCGAGGACCTCATCGACCTCGTCGAAATCGCCGATTGCGCCCGCACCCCCATTCGGCGCCTGTCCGGTGGTCAAGCCACGCGGGTGGCGTGGGCCGCGGCGATGGTCGGCAACCCCACAGCGCTGATCTTGGATGAACCGACCGCGGCCTTGGATCCGGTGGCTCGGGGCCGTTTGCACGAGGTGCTCGCGGCCGAATCCGCCCGCGGCACGTCCATGGTGGTCGCCACACATCTGATCGAAGACGTCGCCGCCTTGGCGGACAACATTGCGGTCATGCGAGCAGGCCACTTGGTCTTATCGGGCACTCCGGAGCAACTGCGCCCACGCAACCACATCGACCTTCGCGCTCCCGCCCACCTGCCCATCGACGGCCTCCTAGGTGCCTTGCCGGCAGGTTCCACCTGTCACGAAATCCGTCCCGGTCACTATTCGGTGCGCACCCCGCAGGATGTGGATCCTGCTGTCGTGGGAACAGTGACCTCCTGGTGTGCCCAACACGGGGTAGCGCCCGACGTCAGCATCGCCGATTTATCCTCGGCTTTGCACGAGGCGATCCAAGGTGGGAACGAAAGCGAGTCCGTGCTGCGATGAACCCCCCGACTCCTTCCAACACCCCGGTTAGTCACCACACACCCCATCAAGCACCGCGCTCATGGCTCGCCCTGATGTGGGTACATGCGCGTTGGGTGCTGCGCACCTCCTGGCGCAACGGCGAGCAACTACTCCTCGTCGTCGGTGTGCCCGTCATCGCGTTGCTGGCACTGACCCGCACCGAGCTTCTCTCAAGCGCATCGAAGCCAATGGCCGTCATCGCCGCCATGATCGTTCTCGGTAGTGGTTTCACCTCGCCAGCGATCAGCATCGCCTTCGAACGTCGCTACGGCAGTTTTGCCTTCCTGGGCACAACCCCCCTACCCCGCTCGGCCATCATCGCCGGAACCGTCATCGCCATCGGTATCAGCGCTTTGGTGGCATCCACAGTTGTCGCGATCCTTGCCCCTGTTCTGGGAACCAGCCTCGATCGTGCGGTGCTGGTCCGTTTCGTTATCGCCGCACTGCTCGGACTCGTGGCCGTGGTGCCCTGGGCTTTCGTCCTCGCCGGTACAGCGCGAGCGGAGACCGTCCTGGTTATCGCCAATGCCGTATTCGTCGTGGCGATCATCTTCGGTGGCGTGCTGATCCCAGCCGCAACGTTGCCCTACGGATCGGTCTTGGCCTTCTGGCCTCCGGGCGCCATCGTGCAGGTGGCAACCGATCTCACCATCGTGCCGATTGTGGTCCTCATCGCTTGGGCCCTGGCCGGTTCGGCACTGGCCGTCCGGGTCTTTCGCTGGCGCTGATAGTCGACCCTGTGGCGTGTATAACACCGTTCAGCCGATAGCGCGTAGTCCGGTTAGTCTGGTCGGCGTGAGCGCGTCTGTGGTTTCTGGAGCCCCGCGTGGAGGCTTTCGAGCTTTGTCTGGGCGTTCCCCCCGGTGGGTCCGCGGCATCTACATTGCCAACCTCGTGGTGCAAGGCGGGATCGTCGTCACCGGCGCCGTCGTTCGCATAACGGGCAGCGGCCTGGGCTGTCCTACCTGGCCCGAATGCACCGAGGGATCCTTCGTCCCCACCGCCGATCAAGTCGAGTCGTGGCACAAATTCATCGAATTCGGCAACCGGCTGCTCACTTTCGTACTTGCTATTGCTGCCATCGCGGCCGTGGTTGCAGCGTTGATCGACCGGCGCCGCCGCCGACAGCTCGGCCTCGCGCCCCGCCCGGTTTTGACCGTGCTGGCCGTCATCCCGTTGATCGGGACCGCTGTCCAAGCGGTTTTGGGAGGCATCACGGTCCTCACGGGCCTCCATCCCTTGACCGTCTCGGCGCACTTCATGGTGTCCATCGCCCTGATCGCAGCCTGCGTGGCGCTGGTGGCACGCTCGGGTGAACCGGGCGATCGTCCGATCCGTTGGTTGGTCACCACGCCCGTCCGGCTACTCACCTGGGCCCTGGTTGCCGTGACTCTCGTTGTGGTGATCTTGGGCGTGATCACCACCGGTAGTGGTCCGCACTCCGGCGATGCCGATGCACTCGTGAGGTTCGGGTTCGACCCGCGCACCGTCGCGTGGCTGCACGCCGATTCGGTGCTGCTGTTCCTCGGCTTGACTATCGGA